>JBBSLY010000022.1:0-11570 GCA_038233455.1 Solirubrobacterales bacterium
CCAGGCGCGCGGCGGTGTGCTCGTCGCTCCCCGGTGGTGCTCCACCTCGAAGACGCCAGTTGCGACGACGCTCGTCACTGTAGCGCGGTCGCCGATCAGCAGATCAGCGACCACGTGACACGCCCGATCAGCGCCGCCGCGCGGGCGGTTGTCTCGAATCCGCCTCCCCCGGGGTTGCTCTCGAGGTCGCGCCGGAACTCCTCGTTGGTGGCGTAGAGGACCACGATCACCACCCAGAAGATGGTTGCCAGGACGGCGAGGGCGAGCGTCACGATCCCGGTGATGAAGCCAGCCTGCGCGAGCCCGCGGTGCTTCGGGGTCTCGCCGGCGTCCACCCGCTTGCGGCCCTTGCGCGAGTAGAGGATGCCGAGCGCGGCGCAGACCACAGAGACGATGCTCGATGTCCCCGCCGAGATCAGGAGCAGCCCCGCCGCCACCAGCGACAGCGTGAAGCCGGCTACGGCCGGGCCGTTGTCGGGCTCACGCGGCTGGGGCGAGTAGACCCAGGGCTGGGGCTGGGGCTGGGCGGGTGGCGGATGCCAGCCCGGCGGCGGCGGGCCCCAGCCCTGCGATGGCGGCTGACCCCACCCCTGCGATGGCGGCGGACCCCAGCCCTGCGTTGAGGCCGGCCCGTATCCGGCCGGGGGCTGGGAGGCCTGTGCGTAGGGCGACGAAGCCGCTCCTTGGCCCTGCGGCGGCTGGGGAGCCTGGGTTTGGGGCTGGGCATGGCTCGGCGGCTCCCAGCCGGTCGAGCCCTGCGTCGAAGCGGCTTCCGAGCCCTGGGCCGGGGCCGGATCGAGCTCCGGCTCGGGCCCGCCCGGCTCGGGCGGCAGGAACGGCGGCTCGCCGGCTGAGGGCTCCTCGCCGCCCGCCACGTCAGAACTCCGTGTCGATCCAGTCCATCATCGAGCGCAGCTGTGAGCCCTCCCGCTCGACCTGGTGGTCGGCCCCCTCCTCGCGCATGCGCTTGAAGCTCTCCTGGCCGGCCTGGTTCTCGGCGATCCACTCGCGCGCGAAGTCCCCCGACTGGATCTCGGCGAGCACGTCTCGCATCGCCTGGCGGGTGGGCTCCCCGATCACGCGCCTGCCGCGGGTCAGGTCGCCGTACTCGGCCGTGTTGGAGATCGAGTAGCGCATCCCGGTGATGCCCTTCTCGTACATCAGGTCCACGATCAGCTTCAGCTCGTGGAGGCACTCGAAGTAGGCCAGCCGCGGATCGTAGCCGGCCTCGGTGAGCGTCTCGTAGCCGGCGCGGACCAGTTCCGTGACACCTCCGCACAGCACGGCCTGCTCGCCGAAGAGATCGGTTTCGGTCTCGTCCTTGAAGGTCGTCTCGATCACGCCGCCGCGGGTGCAGCCGATTCCCTTCGCGTAGGCGAGCACCAAGTCGCGGGCGGTGCCCGACTCGTCCTGGTGGATCGCCATCAGGCCGGGTACGCCGTTGCCCTCGGCGAACTGGCGCCGGACGAGGTGCCCCGGCCCCTTGGGGGCGACCATGCCCACGTCCACCTCCGGCCCCGGATCGACCTGGTCGTAGGTGATCGCGAATCCGTGGGCGAAGAGCAGCAGGTTGCCCGGAGCGATGCCGTCGCGTATCTCGGCCTCCCAGATGTCGTGCTGGCGCTCGTCGGGCAGCAGCACCATGACCACGTCGCCGCGGCTCGTGGCGTCGGGCACCGAAGCGACCTCGAGCCCGTCGGACTCGGCCTTGGCGACCGACTCGGAGTCGGGACGCAGGCCCACGACCACCGATACGCCGGAGTCCTTGAGGTTCAGCGCGTGGGCGTGGCCCTGGGAGCCGTAGCCCAAGATCGCGACCGTCTTTCCGTCGAGCTTCGCGAGGTCTGCATCGTCGTCGTAGATCACGGGCGCGGACTCTAGATGAAGCCTTCCGAGAGCTCGGAGCGGCGCAGCTTGCCCGCCGCGTTGCGAGGAAGCTGCGCGACGCGGCGGATCTCCTTGGGGACCTCGTGGCGGGCGAGGCGCTCGGCGCAGTGGCTGAGAAGCTCGGCGTCTGTGACCTCGCCCGAGACCGCGATCCAGGCCGTGACCCGCTCACCCCACTCGGGGTCCGCGAGCCCGGCCACCTCCGCGTCGCCTACGAGTTCATGTGCCCGCAGGGCCTCCTCTACCCGCGCCGGCATGACGTTCTCGCCGCCGGACACGATCACGTCCTTGAGCCGACCCTCGACCGTCAGCCGGCCACGCTCGTCGATGCTGCCCAGATCGCCGGTGTGCAGCCAGCCGTCGGGTGCGAGCGCATCCGACGCCACCATCGGCCCGCGGACGAGGATCTCGCCCCCCGCGTCGATGCGCAGCCGTACCCCGTCGAGCGGCACGCCGGCCCGCTCGCCACGCAGCGCCTCCGCGGGGGGCACCGTCACGACCTGGGAGGCGGTCTCGGTCATGCCGTAGGTCGGCGCTATCGGCAGTCCGCGCTCGCGCGACCAGGCCAGCAGCTCGGCCGGAAGGGGACCGCCGCCCAGGAGCACGCCACGCAGCGCGGGAGCCGCCGTCAACCCGGCGTCGCGCAGGCGGCCGAGCATCGTCGACACCAGCGACACCAGCGTCACCTCGCCGGCCTCGAGGGCACCGCGCACCCGCTCGGTCTCGAAGCGTTCGTGCACGACCGCGGTGGTCGCGTAGATCGCCGATCGCAGGAGGATCGCCAGGCCCCCGACGTGTGAGACGGGGAGCACGCACAGCCAGCGGTCGTCGGCCTCGACTCCAAGCAGGCGTGCCGACGCGAGCGCGCTGGCGCGGTGGTTGGCGGCGCTCAGCACGACCGGCCTGGGCGCGGCGGTGGTGCCCGACGTGTGGATGAGCGTGTGTGGCACGTCCGGATCGATCGCGGTCGGCTTTTCGAAGGGCGCCTCGGGGCCGGTGAGCGGGGTCTCCACCAGCACGCGCGAGCCGCAGGCCTCGAGCAGTCGGTCGCGCGCCGCGATCGGGAGGTGCGGGTCCACCGGCACCAGCGCCGCCCCCAAACGAGGCACCGCGTGCAGGATGCCGGCGAAGGCTGCGCTCGGGGCGAGGGCGGTCGCCACCCGGTCGCCTGCGTGCACTCCCAGGGCGGCGAGCCGGCGCGCGTCGGCGTCGGCGGCCGCATCGAGCTCGGCATAGGTGAGCGTGGCGTCGTCCGCCACCACCGCGGGATGGTCGGGACGCTCGCGCGCCGCGGCTGAGACCCAGTCGTCCACCTGGGCAGCGTACGTCCCCGGCCCGGGCCGGGGACTACCCTGTGGGCCGCCCGTGACCGCTTCAGACTGGACCGCAGAGCAGGAGCGCCGCCAGATCGCCGCGGGGGCCGACTGGCAGCCGGCCGGCGAGTTCACCGACATCCGCTACGAGACCGCGGAGGGCATCGCGAAGATCACCATCGATCGCCCCGAGGTGCGCAACGCGTTCCGCCCCCAGACGATCGTGGAGATCTCACGGGCCCTGGAGCTGGCACGCGAGGACACCTCGGTCGGCGTCGTCGTTCTCGCCGGGGAGGGCCCGCTGGCCTTCTGCTCCGGTGGCGACCAGCGCGTGCGCGGAGACTCGGGCTACCTGGCGGAGCCCCAGGACGGCTCGTCGGCCGTCGGGCGCTTCCACGTGACCGACCTGCACGTGCAGATCCGGCGGCTGCCGAAGCCGGTCGTGGCGATGGTGGCCGGCTACGCCGTAGGTGGTGGCCACGTCCTGCACATCGTCTGCGACCTGACCATCGCAGCCGACAACGCCCGCTTCGGCCAGACCGGGCCCAGGGTGGGGTCGTTCGACGGCGGCTTCGGCGCGGGGCTGCTGGCCGACCTCGTGGGCCCCAAGAAGGCCAAGGAGATCTGGTTCCTGTGCCGCCAGTACAGCGCGCAGGAGGCGCTGGACATGGGGCTCGTGAACACGGTGGTGGCGCTGGAGGACCTCGAGGTCGAGACCGTCCGCTGGGCGCGCGAGATGCTCGCCCTGTCGCCCTTCTCGCTGCGGCTGCTCAAAGCCAGCTTCAACGCGGCCGAGGACGGGCTCACGGGCATCCAGCAGCTCGCCCACGACGCCAACCTCCTCTTCTACATGTCCGAGGAGGCCCAGGAGGGCCGCGACGCCTACCGCGAGAAGCGCCCGGCGGACTTCGCCAAGTTCCCCAGACGACCTTGAACGCCGCGCGCGCCGCAGCTGCGCCGATCTCGGCACTGCGCCTGTGGCTGGTGGCCTCGCGGCCGCGGACGCTTCCCGCCGCCGTGGCGCCCGTGCTCGTGGGCACGGCACTCGCGATCTCCGACGATGAGTTTCGGCCGCTGGCCTTCATTGCGGCGCTGGTAGGCAGCGTGTTCATCCAGATCGGCACCAACCTCGCAAACGACTACTCCGACGCCCGCCGGGGGGCGGACACCGAGGACCGGCTCGGCCCGGTACGGGTCACGGCCGGCGGCCTGATGCCTCCCCGCCGCGTGCTCACGGGCACATACGTCGCCTTCGGCGTGGCCGTCTCAGCCGGCGCCTACCTGGCCGCGGTCGCGGGCTGGGAGCTGCTGGTGGTGGGGATCGTGTCGATCACGGCGGGGGTGCTCTACACGGGTGGCCCTCGCCCCTACGGCTACGCGGGACTCGGGGAGCTGTTCGTCTTCCTCTTCTTCGGCGTCGTGGCCGTGACCGGGTCCTACTACGTCCAGGCCGAGGAGCTGCCCTGGGAGGCGTTCGCGCTGTCGGTGCCGGTCGGGCTGTTGTCCGCGGCGATCCTGGTGGTCAACAACGTGCGCGACGTGGACACCGATCGCCGCGCCGGCAAGCGCACGCTTGCCGTGCTGCTGGGACGCGCTCGGGCCCGCGTCCTATTCGCGGCCATGCTCGCGGGCGCTTACCTCGCCACGCTCGCCATCCCCCTCGCGGGTGGCCTGTCGTGGTGGGTGGCGCTGTCGCTGGCCTCGATCGTGCTGGTGGGCCCCCTGTGGCGCGGCGTCGCCACCCGCACCGACGGGCCGGCCCTGAACGGCGCGTTGGCCGCTACGGGCCGCCTGCTTGCCGTCTTCTCGGTGCTGCTGGCCGCCGGGGTGCTGGCGTCATGAGGCGCTCGCTGCTGCGCCTCTCCATCCCCCTGCGTGAGCCGTTCGTGACCTCGGCGGGCGTGGTGTCGGCCCGCGACCTGGCGGTGATCCGGCTCGCGGACGACGACGGCACGGAGGGATGGGGCGAGGCGGCGCCGCTCGAGTCCTATGACGGGGTGAGCGTGGACGAGGTGATCGAGGCCCTGCGCGAGGGCCCGCCGCCGCGCGGCTCCGCGCCGCAGGCCCGCACCGCGTGGGAGCTGGCCGAGCTGGACCTCCAGGCTCGCCGCCGCGGCAAGCCGCTGGGAGAGCCCGGGGCGGATGCCATCCCGGTGAACACCACCCTCCCGGCCGGCCCTCCGGAGGAGGTCGCCGAAGCGGCGGCAGCGGGGCTGCGCGCCGGCTACTCCTGCTTCAAGGTCAAGGTCGGCCTGCCTGACGACGTGGACAGGGTGGCCGCCGTGCGCGAGGCGATCGGCCCGTGGCCGGCGCTGCGGGTGGATGCCAACGGCGCGTGGACGCCCGGCGAGGCCGCCACCAGGTTGACCTCGCTCGAGCCCTTCGATCTCCAGCTGGTCGAGCAGCCCTGCGCCACGCTCGAGGAGATGGCCGAGCTGCGACCCCGGATCGGACTGCCGATCGCCGCCGACGAGTCCATCCATTCCGCCGAGGACGTGCGGCGTGCCGCCTCGCTCGGCGCGTGCGGAGCGGTGAACGTCAAGCTGTCGGCCAGCGGAGGGTTCGGCCCCGCCCGCGCCACGCTGAGAGCCGCGCATGAGGCGGGCCTGCTGGCCTGGGTCTCGAGCACGCTCGACGGTCCCTGGGGGATCGCGGCCGCCTTGCAGCTGGCGGCGGGAGAGCGCCTGACGCTGGCCTGCGGCCTCGCGACGCTCGGGCTGTTCGACGCCGAGATCGCCGCCGCGCTGCCCGCGCCGGTGGGCGGGCTGATGGGCGTGCCCCAGGGTCCCGGCCTCGGGGTCGAGGTGTCAGAGCGCGCGCTGGCCGACGTCGTTGTCGAGGAAATCGGCTAGCAGCACGGCAACCGCGTCCGGGCGCTGGAGCTGGGGAGCGTGGCCGGCCGCCTCCACGATCTCGGCTCGGCCCCGGCGTGCCTCCGAGGCCAGCCGCCGCGCGGCCTCCGTGTAGCCCGGGTCGAGCTGCCCGGCGATGGCCATCAGCGGGTGCGCGAGCTCGCGCAGCCGCTCCCAGACCGGCTCCAAGGCGCCCTGTCCGGCCGTGCGCAGCAGCAGGGCCAACGCGCGGGGGTCCTGGGCGAGCCGGCCGGGGCGCTGGGCCTCCACGAGGGCCTCCTGCTGGTCGGCGAACAGCGGCTGACGCTCCCACAGCGCGACCACGTCCGCGATCGGCTGTGTCTCGATCCAGCCGGCCAGCTTCGCGTCGGCCTCGGCACGCGCCTTTCGCTCGGCGGGTGCGTCGATCCCGGCCGTGGCTCCGACGGTCACCAGCCCCGCGTAGCGATCCGCGCCGGCCAGGCAGGCCCTCAGCGCCAACCGGCCGCCCAGGGAGTAGCCGCACAGGAGGGCCCCCTCCCCGACCTCGGCGATCTCCTCCAAGCGCCCCTCGTAGGTGTGCTGGTCGTGATCGAGGAGATGGCAGCGATAGCGTTCAGCGAGCCGCTCGGCCACGGGCGCCCAGGCGTCGCCGGGCTGCATGAAGCCCGGGATGAACACGATCCCGGGGAATTGATCGCCGGCCCCCATCCCCATGATTCCTATCAACCGCACCTACGCGCCGATCCAGGCGCTCGTCGACGAGCTGGCGCGCTGCGGCCTGACTCACGCGGTGACATCCCCGGGATCGCGCAACGCGCCGATCGCGCTCACGCTCGCCGCCGAAGACCGGATCGACGCCGTCTCGGTGATCGACGAGCGCGCCGCAGGCTTCATGGCGCTCGGGATGGCGAAGGCGAGTGGCCGCCCGGTGGCCGTGACCTGCACGTCGGGCACGGCGGCGGCGAACCTCGCTCCCGCCGTCCACGAGGCGTGGCACGCGCGGGTGCCCCTGGTGGTGTTGACCGCCGATCGCCCGCCCGAGCTGCGCGAGGTGGGCGCGGGCCAGTCCATCGACCAGATCCGCCTGTTCGGGTCCGCGGCGAAGTGGTTCGTGGAAGTGGGCTCGCACGAGCCCGGCCGCGAGACGGCCGTGCACTACCGCGCGCTCGGGTGCCGGGCGTTCTGGACCGCGGCGGGCGGGCGTCCGGGGCCGGTGCACCTCAACCTCGGCCTGCGCGAGCCTCTTGCGCCCAGCCCCGACCCCGATCTGGAGAGATCGGACTGGGATGGGCGCCCCGGCGGCTCGGCGTGGACGGTCGTGCGTGAGCACGACCCCGCCCCGGACGGCACCGACGTACAGGTCGCGGCCGACCGCCTGTCAGGGCTGACCCACGGGGTGATCGTCTGCGGTACCAGCGGTGTTGCCGACGTGGCCGCCCCCGTGACCCGACTGGCTGCCGCCACGGGCTGGCCGGTGCTGGCGGAGCCGACTTCGGGCCTGCGCTGCGGGCCTCACGACCGCTCGCACGTCGTTGCGCACTACGACGTGCTGCTTCGCTCGGAGAGCTTCGCCGCCGGCCACCCCGCGCAGGCGGTGGTCAGGATCGGCGACACCCCCACCTCGAAGCCCTTCCGAAGCTGGCTCGCCGACGCCGAGGCGCAGCTCGTGATCGACCCCCATGGGGCCTGGAACGAGCCCACCCGGCGCGCCGGGCTCGTACTGCGCGCCACACCGCAGTCCGCGTGCGACGCGCTGGCCGCCGCCCTCGAGATGCGCGGCTTCGAAGCCGACGCCGGCTGGCTGGCCTCATGGCGAGACGCCGACGCGCTGGTGCCAGCGGCCCTTGGCGAGGCGGACGAGATCTCAGAGCCCGCCGCCTACACCGCCGCCGCGGGCAACCTGCCCGAAGCTGGCGCCCTCGTCTTCGTCGCCTCGTCGATGCCGATCCGCGACGTCGAGAGCTTCTGGCCCACCGGACCCGAGCCCGCGCGTTTTTTGTCGAACCGGGGCGCGAACGGCATCGACGGCACGATCGCCTCCGCTGCAGGCGCCGCTCGCGCCACCGGCCTGCCAACGCTGGTCCTGACCGGCGAGCTGGCGCTGCTGCACGATCTTGGCGGACTGATGGCCGCGGCGCGTGCGGGAGTCGAGCTCACCGTGCTCTGCGTCGACAACGGCGGCGGGGGGATCTTCGACTTTCTGCCGGTGGCCGGGGCGGCCGACCCTGAGCTGTATCGCGAGCACGTGGTGACACCTGCGCGACTGGACCTGGAAGCCGTCGCGGGATTGGCCGGGATGGAACACAGGGCGGCGGCGAGCAGGGAGGAGATCGCCGAGGCGCTTGCGGGGGGCCCGTGCCTGATCGAGGTGCGCAGCGACCATTCGACCAACGTTGCGGCGCACCACGACCTCTTCGCCCGTGTGCATGGTGCTCTTTGAGGGGCGGGGCCCGCTCAGGTCAACAGCGGCAGCAGCGCCTCGAGCTTGACCTCGGTCTCGGCGAGCTCCTCCGCCGGCACCGAGTCCGCGACGATGCCGCACCCCGCGTAGAGGTGGGCGACCTGCCCGCGCAGCAGCGCGCAGCGCAGGGCCACGCAGAACTCGCCGTCCTCGGCCAGGTCGGTCCACCCCACAGCACCGGCGTACCAGCCACGGTCGAGGCCCTCGAGCGCCGGTATCAGAGGTGCGGCGACGGCGGCCGGCTCCCCGCCCACTGCGGGGGTCGGGTGCAGGCGCCCGGCCAGCTCGACGGTGGACAGCGGCTCGGCCAGCTGCGCACGGATGGGGGTGGCCAGGTGCTGGACGTTTTGCACCTTGGCCAGCACGGGCTCCTCCGCGGCTGCGACCCAAAGGCTCAACGGATCCAGCGTGCGCTCGATCCGGCGCGCGACGATCGCCTGCTCGGAGCGGTTCTTCTCGCTCTGGAGCAGCTGCTCGCCCAGGTGGTCGTCCACGGCGGGATCGGCGCTGCGCCGGGTCGTGCCCGCCAGGGCCACGCTCTGGGCGCGCGCCCCGTCGCGGCGCACGAGCAGCTCCGGGCTGGCGCCCACCAGGGCGCCATCCGGGCCGCCCACGCAGTAGCAGTAGCAGTCGGCGAAGACTGCCCGCAGCGCGTCGAGGACCGGAGCGGGATCAATCGCCGTCGTGGAGTGCACTCGCACCTCGCGCGCGAGCACCACCTTGGCCAGCTCGCCCGCGCGGATCCGCTCCACTGCGCGACGGACGGCCTCCTCGTAGTGCGACGGTGGGGCCGCGCCCGCGACCCGCGCACGGGCGATCGGGTCGGGGTCGAGCAGCGGCATCGCGGACGGGGCCATGAGCGCCACCCGCGCGAGAGCTCGGTCGAACGCTCGATCCGCGGGCTCCGAGCCGCCGACCGCCACGCTGACGGTCATCCGTGCCTGGTCGCCACAGCGGGTGAGGCTCACTTCGGGCAGCACCAGCTGGGCGGGCGCAAACGAGGACCACTCCGGCGAGCGGCCGCCGTCGGGCGCGAAGGCGAACCCGCCGGCGAAGACGGGTCCCGCCCCGGCGGGTCGGTCGGGGTCGATCGAGGGGTCGTCCGCCACGGTGCGCACGGCGAGCGCGCGGCAGGCTCGCGCGAGCTCGCGGAACCGATCCGGTCCGGATGCCTCCAGCGTGACGGCGGAGCCGAGGCCACAGACCGCGTAGCCGTCGCGTCCGGGCTGCTCCATGCAGAAGAAGCGATCCTCCTCGCGTCGCGCCGCCAGAACCGCGGCCGAGAGGTCGACGGCGGCCGGAACCCGGATCGAGACCGAGGCTACGGCCTGACCGCCGCGGGCGGCCAGGCGCTGCGCGGTCTCGACGCGGGTCGCGAGCAGGTCGCTGGTCGCGGCGTCGAGCGAGAACGGGTCGTCCGCGGTGGTGAGCGACAGCTTCAAGGCGGGTCCGGCGCTCGCGGCGCCCTCAGGGGGCCGCGCGACCGCGCGACACCGCGATCGCGCCGGTGCGCACCATCTCGATCAGCCCGAACGGCCGGATCATCTGCTCGAAGGCCTCGATCTTGTCGTCGGGGCCCGTGACCTCCACGGTCACGGAGCGCTTGGACACGTCCACGATCCGGCCACGGAAGATCTCGGCGTACTCCATGATCTGACCGCGGCTGTCGCCATCGGCCGAGACCTTGAACAGCGCGAGCTCACGGGCCACGGCCTCCTTGGGCTCGAGGTCGCGGATCTTGATCACGTGGATCAGCTTGTGCAGCTGCTTGGTGACCTGGTCGATCGGGTGCGACGCTCCATCGACGGTCAGCGTGATCCGTGAGATCTTGTCGTCATCGGTGGGTCCGACAGCCAGCGAATCGATGTTGAAGCCACGCCGCGCGAACAGGCCGGATATGCGCGCCAGCACGCCCGGCTTGTTCTCCACCAGCAGCGACAGGATGTGCCGCCGGCCGGTGCGAAAGCCACTCGAGGCCTGGAGGTCGTCGAGGTTGAGGATCTCCTTCGTTCCAGGTTCGCCCATACCTCAGCCCACCATGTCTCGCGCCGCTTGACCGGCCGGGATCATCGGGTAGCAGTTCTCCTCGGGCGTGACGCGGACGTCGCATATGACCGGCCCGTCGGCCTCCAGTGCCTGCTTCATCACGCCGGGCAGCTCGGCCTTGTCGTCGACCCGCAGCCCGGTGGCGCCGAACGCTTCGGCGAGCTTGACCCAGTCGGGGCTGGAGCCCATGTCGACCGAGCTGTAGCGGCGATCCCAGAACAGCTCCTGCCACTGGCGCACCATGCCCAGATAGCCGTTGTTCATGATGAAGACCTTGACCGCGATCTGCTCGGTCACGCAGGTTGCGAGCTCCTGGATGTTCATGATGATCGAGCCGTCGCCGGCCACGCACACGACCTGGGAGTCGGGCATCGCGACCTTCGCTCCCATGGCGCTCGGCAGGCCGAAGCCCATCGTGCCCAGGCCACCGGAGTTGATCCACTTGCGCGGCCCGTCGAAGTGGAAGTACTGCGCTACCCACATCTGGTGCTGGCCCACGTCGGAGGTCACGATCGCGTCGCCCCCGGTGGCCTCGTAGAGCGCCTCGATCATGTACTGCGGCTTGATCTCGGAGTCCTCGGAGTCCTCGTAGCCGAGCGGGTGCTTCTCGCGCCAGCCGCCGATGCGCTCCCACCAGCCGTCCAGGCGCGCCGGATCGGTGTCCAAGGCGCGGTACTCGGCGCAGAGCTTGGGCAGGATCTGCTTGGCG
The DNA here is from genome assembly GCA_038233455.1 of Solirubrobacterales bacterium. Lineage (GTDB taxonomy): Bacteria > Actinomycetota > Thermoleophilia > Solirubrobacterales > Thermoleophilaceae > JAAYBF01. The sequence continues at coordinate 11,251 of JBBSLY010000022.1, forward strand.
TCGCCGACGATCGGGATGTGCGCCGGAACGTTCTTGGAGATCTCGGCCGGGTCGACGTCGATATGGATGAACTTCGCCCGCGGCGCGAACTCCGACAGCTTGCCGGTGATGCGGTCATCGAAGCGAGCGCCGATGCAGCAGATCAGGTCGGCCTCGTCCATCGCGTAGTTGGCGCTGCGTGTGCCGTGCATGCCGAGCATCCCGAGCCACTGATCGTGGGGTGCGGGGAAGCCGCCCAGGCCCATGAGCGTGCAGGTGACCGGGAAGCGGTCCGACAGCGCGAGCTCGACCAGCTCCGACGAGGCCCCGGCGTTGATCAC
>JBBSLY010000023.1:0-11458 GCA_038233455.1 Solirubrobacterales bacterium
CGCGTGTACGTGATGCGCGACGTGGCCGAGCCCTTCACCGAGGGCCTCGTGGCGGGAGCCGAGCGGCTGCGGGTGGGCGACCCGATGGAGTGGACCACGGAGGTGGGCCCGATGGTCTCGCGCGAGCAGTTCGAGCTGGTCCGCGAGCTCGTGGACGACGCGGTGCAGTCCGGCGCCACGCTGCGGTGCGGTGGGCCCGTGGTGCGAGCCGACGACGAGCAGGCCGACTTCTTCGCCCCGACAGTCCTCACGGGCGTCACCCACGAGATGCGGATCATGCGCGAGGAGATCTTCGGTCCGGTCGTGCCGGTTGTCGAGGTCGGCTCAGAGGACGAGGCGATCGCGCTGGCGAATGACTCCGAGTTCGGCCTGGGGGCGTCGGTCTGGACCACCGACCGTCCCCGGGGGGAGCGGATCGCCCGGCGGATCGAGGCGGGGATGGTGTGGATCAACGACCACATGTACTCCCATGGCGCGTGCTCGTGCGCGTGGGGCGGCGTGAAGGACTCGGGCACGGGGCGCGCGCACTCCGAGTTCGGCTTCCACGAATGCGTGAACGTGAAGCTGCTCGCCTGGGAGCCCTCCCGCACGCGCAACTTCTGGTGGCACCCCTACGACGCCTCGCTGGGCCGTGCGCTCCACTCCGCGGCCCAGCTGCTCTACGGCCGCGACGACGACAAGACCGGCGCGCTGCGCCGTGGCGCCCCCGCGTTCGCGCGGCTGGCCGCGAAGATGCTCGGCTCCGGAGGGCGGTAGGGGATTCGGGCCGGCAGCCATTCGAACGGGGCCGGCGCTCGATCACCGACCCGCGCTGCGAGTTCGAGCGGACTTACGCCGCGCGCGCGGCCGGCACCAGCCGCAGCCGCTCGGGCACGAAGGGGATCACGGCGCGCTTGACGTACTCGGCGCCGCCGGCCACGAGCGCCTTTCGCACCGGCGCTGGCGGCAGCGGCGCGAAGCCGTACTCACGCCGGATGCGGTCCGGCAGCAGCGCGATGGTGATGAAGTTGGCTGTCTGCAGCAGCGGCTGGGCGATCCACGGCACCGGCGGCTCGAGCACGATCTCCCGCGCGCGCTGGCGCGCCCACGGCGTGATCAGCAGCGTGTCGCCCTCCAGCATCTCGCGGCGGTAGTCGTCGAGGTCGTCGAGCGTGTCGGGCATGTCGGCGCGCTCGAGGCCGAACAGCTCGCCGATCACCTTGTAGTCCTCCCAGTAGCCGGCCTCCTCGGAGCGCGTCATCGCACCCACGTACTTGCGGTAGACCACGACGCCCGAGTCGACCAGGGTGAACAGCACCCACAGCAACAACTCGGGCTGGTCGGCCCGGTAGGACGTTCCGGCCGGGTAGCGGCCGACCGGCTTCTTGATCTTGCCCTTGACACGCTTGTGCATGGCACGCACGTGCGCGGTCACCCGGTCGGCCTCCTCGCGGGGGCCGAAGCCGATCGTGCTCATCACCTCCGCCGTGCGGGCCAGTCGGTCGTAGGGCTCGTCCATCGAGCTGGTGTGCGCGAGCAGGCCGGTGACGGCCAGCGGGTGGGCCGCCTGCATGAGCAGCGCCCGCGGGCCGCTGAGCGCGACGGCGCGCTCGCGGTGCACGCGGCGCAGCATCGAGTCGTCGGTGAAGTAGCCGGGGCCCATGGGAACGGAGAGCGGCTTCGTCGTCTCCACGAAGGGTACGGTCCGTAGAATCGGGGAGACCATGCCCGCCGCCGCGTACGCCGGAAGGCCCTGCGTCTGCCAGTTCCGCAAGGGGATCTGCGACCAGACCTGCGTGCAGGGCATGCTCGAGACGCCCTTCTACATCGCCTGCCTGAAGCTCTCGGGGCGCAAGTGCGTGGTGGTGGGAGGAGGCGAGATCGGCCTGGAGAAGGTCGAGGGCCTGCTGGCCGCCGAGGGCAAGGTGACGCTCGTGGCACCCGAGGCTGTCCCCGCGCTCGAGTCGCTGGCGGCCGAGGGGTCGATCGCTTGGGAGCGGCGCGACTACCGCCCGGAGGATCTCGAAGGCGCGTTCATGGTGATCGCCTCCACCGACGACACCGACGTGAACATCGGAATCTACGGCGACGCCGAGCGTCGGGCGATGCTCGTCAACGTGGTCGACGTGCCGCCGCTGTGCAACTTCATCCTGCCGGCGATCGTGCGCACGGGCCCGCTGGCGATCGCGATCTCCACCGCCGGCGCCAGCCCCGCGCTCGCCAAGCGGATCCGCAACCAGATCGCCGAGGAGTACGGCGAGCCCTACGCCCGGCTGGCCGTGATGCTCAACGAGGTGCGCGGCTGGGCCAAGGGCACGCTGCCGACCTACCAGGACCGCAAGGCGTTCTTCGAGTCGATCGTCAACGGCGACCCCGACCCGGTCGAGCTGCTGCGCTCAGGCGACGAGGACGCGGTGCGCGACCTGATCGAGGCCGCGCGGCGCACCGCGGCGCCGGCCTAGCCTTCGGCGTCCGCTAGGCCGCCACGCCCTCCACGAGCGCGCTGATCCCGGAGCGGTGAACCTCCCCGGCGCTGAATCCCGCTCCCGCCAGCAGCTCGCGCAGCTCGGCCGGTGAGCGCTCACGCCCGTCGACGCACTGGGTGAGCATCTGGAGATCGGTGACCGAGGCGAACGGGTGCGGCTCGTTTCGCTCTTGGAGCTGCTCGACGAGCACCAGCCGCGTGCCGGGCGCCATCGCGCCGCGCACGTTTCGGAGGATCTCCGAGCACGTCGCGTCGTCCCAGTCGTGGAGGATGTTCTTGAGCACGTAGACATCGGCCTTGGCCTCGATCCGGCCGAACAGGTCGCCCTGGCGGAGCTCGACGCGGTCGGCCACGCCGCGGGCGGCCAGGTGCGCCCGCGCCTCCTCCAGCACGCCCTCGGTCTCCACGAGCACGCCTCGCAGGCCCGGGCGCTCCGCGAGGATCGCGGCGAGCAGGGTGCCGGCCCCGCCGGCCACGTCGCAGATCGTGCCCTCCTCAGGCCACACCGGTGCGGCGGAAAGCGACGGAATCTCGAACTCGGTCATCGACCGCATCGCCGTGGCGAACAAGCGCTCCTCCTCGGGATGGGCCGCGAACCAGTCCCACACCGGCGTCCCGTGCACGCGCTCGAATGCGGCCTCGCCGGAGCGCACGCTGTCGGTGAGCCCCGCCCAGGCCGAGCGCGTGGAGTCGAGCGCGAGGTAGCGAGCCCACGGGCGGATCGAGTCGGCCCTGCCACTGAGCAGGGCGCGGCCGATCCGAGTCAGCCGAAAGCGGCCCCGGCGGTCTAGCCGGAGCACGCCGTCCGCCGCGGCCGCGCGCAGGACGCGGTGCAGAGCGTCGACGTCGGCGTCGATCCGCGGAGCCAGCTCCGCGGCCGTGAGTCGGCCGCCGGCCAGCTCGTCGGCCACACCCAGTTCCGCCAAGGTGGCGATCACCTGGGCTCGGGCGAGCCCCATGGTCCTCAGCCACATCGCCCCGGTGGCGGGCACCAGCGCATCGGCCGCCCAGAGCAGCGCGCGGCGCAGGACGAGTGCCGCGTCCACGGCACGGGGGGGCGGAACGGGTGCCACGTGGCTGATGCTCCCAGAAGCCCCGCAAGCCCGCCGGTGGCCCTGGTTGCTGGCGCCAGGCCAAGCACGGTGCCACAATCAATCAACCCGCGACAACCCTCAGAGAGCGGCATGCAATGAGCGCAGCAGATTCTCAACGGACCGCGCCACCCGCACGTTCGGCCTACAACGCGGTGATCGCTGCGGGCGAGGACGGGTGGTTCTGCGCACAGGTCCCTGGAGTGCCTGAGGCGATACGCCAAGGCCGATCTCTCGACGAAGCCCGGAGCAATGTACGACCAGCCAGATCAACGTCACCGTTCCCTGAGCCCTGATGAAGCGCGCCGAGCCGGAGCGCTGTCGCTAGCTGGGAACCCTCCGATCCCGAAGCGCAAAGGAAGGGAGCGACCGCAAGTACCCTGGCGTCCGTGAGCGAGCTGTCGCATCTCGACGATTCCGGGCGCGCGCGGATGGTCGACGTGGGCGCCAAGCCCACCACCGACCGCCGGGCCGTCGCGCGCGCCATGGTGAGCATGGCGCCGGAGACGGCCGCGGCCGTCGCGAGCGGCGACGCGCCCAAGGGCGACGTGATCTCCACCGCGCGCATCGCCGGCATCCAGGCGGGCAAGCGCACCGCCGAGCTGATCCCGCTGTGTCACCCGCTCCCGCTCGCGTTCCTCGATGTCGCGGTCGAGGTCGATGCCGGCGCCGGCGAGGTGCTGCTGACCGCCGAGGCCCGGACATCGGGGCAGACCGGTGTGGAGATGGAGGCGATGACGGCGGCCGCAGTGGCGGCGCTGACCGTCTACGACATGGTCAAGGGCATCGAGCGCGGTGTGGAGGTCGGCCCGGTGGCGCTGGTCGAGAAGAGCGGGGGCAAGCGCGACTGGCGCCGTGCTACGCCCGAGCGCTCCACGTGAAGGCCGCGGTGCTCACGATCTCCGCCTCCCTGGCGGAGGGACGGGGCAGGGACGCGTCGGGACCCGCCCTGGCCGAGCGCTGCGAGGCGGCCGGGCTCGAGACCGTGCGCCAGACCGTGCCCGACGACCGCGAGGCGATCGCCGCCACCCTGCGGCGCCTGGCAGACGAGGAGGGCGTGCGCTTTGTCTTCACCACGGGAGGCACCGGCCTCACCCCCGACGACGTGACCCCCGAGGCCACTCGCGACGTGATCGATCGCGAGGCGCCGGGCTATGCGGAGACCATCCGTGCGGAGTCGCGCCGTCACACCCCGCTCGGCATCCTCACCCGGGGGGTCTCCGGCATCCGGGGTCGCACGCTGATCGTGAACTTCCCGGGCAACCCGAAGGCGATCGCGCAGTCGTGGCCGGTCGTGGAGCCCACGCTGCGACACGCGGCGGAGACGCTCGAGCGTGACTGACGGCCGGGCGGCGGTCGAGACCTCCGGCGGCCCCGACTCACATCCGGGCGAGCCCGCGCTCGACCTCCATGGGCTGGAGCGACGCTACGGGGATCGCGTAGCGCTCAGCGGGGTCACGGTCCGCCTGGACGCGGGCCTCACGCTGGCCGTATTCGGGGCCAACGGGTCGGGCAAGACCACCCTCCTGCGTGTGCTGGCCGGGCTACTTCGGCCACACGGCGGAACGGCGCGGGTGCTGGGCTGCGAGCTGCCCGGTGAGACGTGGAAGGCGCGCGGTCGGGTCGGATATCTGGGCCACGACCCGCTCCTGTACCGCGAGCTGACCGGCCGCGAGAACCTCACCTACCAGGCACGGCTCTACGGGGTCGACGCCCCGCGGGTCGAGGAGGCACTGGCGGCGGTGGGACTCGAGCGCCGCGCGGACGAGCCGGTACGTGACCTGTCGAAGGGGATGGTGCAGCGCCTCGCGGCCGCCCGCGCCACCCTTCACGACCCCGAGCTGCTGCTGCTCGACGAGCCCCGCGCCAACCTCGACCCCGCGGCGGCCGCGCGGCTCGAGCCGCTGATCGGGCGTGAGTCGGGCCGCACACGCGTGCTGGTGACCCACGACGTGAAGGGCGGCCTGGCCGAGGGCGACCTGGCGATCGGGCTGCGCGGCGGGCGTCAGGTGTTCGCCGCGTCAGTCGGCGAGCTCGACGCCACGCGCGCGCGGGAGCTGTACGCGTGATCCGTGCGGCCACAGCGATCCTGCGCAAGGACCTCACGATCGAGTTGCGCACGAAGGAGTCGGTGCCGGCGATGACCCTCTTCTGCATCACCGTCTACGTGTTGTTTCACTTCGGCCTGGATCGCGACTCGCTCGACGGCGAGCTGGCCTCGGGCGTGCTGTGGGTGACGCTGCTGCTCGCGACCGTGATCGGCGTCTCGCGCCTGTTCGCCGCCGAGCGCGAGCAGGGCGGCATCGACGCGCTGCTGCTGGCGCCCGTCGATCGCACGGCGCTGTTCATCGCCAAGGCGTGCGCGCTGTTCGCCTATCTCGTGCTCGTGGAGTTGGTGGCCGTGCCGGCCTTCGGCCTGCTGCTTCTGGGACCCGGCCTGGGCGCCGCGCTCCCCGAGCTGCTGGCGATCCTGCTCCTGGCCGACCTGGGTCTCGCGGCGGTGGGCGCGCTGGTGGCTGCGTTGGCCGCCGAGACCCGCGCCCGCGAGCTGATCGTGCCCCTACTACTGTTGCCGCTGCTCGTGCCGCTGCTGATCGGCGCCGCGTCGGCGAGCGAGCCGCTGCTGCGCGAGGGCGCCCAGCCCGAGGACCTCGGCCGCTTCTTGGCGCTGCTGGGAGGCTATGACCTCGTGTTCGCTCTGGTGGCCTTCGCCGTGTTCGACTTCCTGCTCGACGATTGAGCGAGCCCGGGCAGCCCACCGCGCCCGAGGACGCCGCCGAGGGCGAGGAGTTCTCCTACCGCGACGGGATGCGGGGCGCGCTTCCCTTCCTGCTGCCGGTGGTGGCGGTGGCGGTCTCGTTCGGCGTACTGGCCGAACCGGTGATCGGGGGCGCCGCCAGCGTGGTCATGTCGGTCATCCTCAACGCCGGCTCGGCACAGTTCGCGGCGGTCACGGTGCTCGCCGGGGGCGGCGGCGCGGGTGCGGCGATCGCGGCGGGGCTGCTGATGAACACCCGCTTCCTGCCGATGGGGCTCTCCCTGGGCCCCTCGCTGCCCGGCCGGGCGCCGCTGCGGGCCGTTCAGGGGCAGGCGGTGGTGGACCCCACCTGGGCGATGGCCAACCGCGGTGGGGGGAAGTTCGACCGCAGGCTGCTGATCGGAGCTTTCCTCTGCCTGTACTCGGGGTGGGTGACGGGGACGGTGATCGGCGTGCTCGCCGGCGACGTGATCGGCGACCCGGCCACGCTCGGCCTCGACGCGCTCTTTCCCGCCTTCTACCTGATGTTGCTGTTCGCGGAGGTGGACGCCCCGCGGTCCGCGGTCGCCGCGGTCATGGGGGCTGCGATCGCGCTGGCGCTGCTGCCCTTCGCCCCGCCCGGCGTGCCGGTGATCGCCGCCACCTCGGCCGCGCTGATCGCGCTGTGGCGCCGGTGAGCGTGACCTGGATAACGATCGCCGGCCTGACGGCGGGCACGGTCGCGATCAAGGCCTTCGGACCGGTGACCGCCGGCGGGCGCGACCTGCCGCCGCGCGCCCTGGCGGTGATCGCCCTGGTGGCGCCGGCGCTGCTGGCCGCGCTGGTGGTGGTCCTGACCCTGGGGGCCGACCGCTCGGGGGTGACGGTCGACGCGCGTGGGGTCGGGCTACTGGCAGCCGCGGCGTGCCTGACCGCCAGGCTGCCCCTGCTGGTCGTGATGGGCGCCGCGGCGGTGGCGACGGCGGTGGCGCGAGCGCTGCTCTGATGGCAAGCTTCCTGCCTGGTGGTCGCTATGCGACCGCCGTCCAGGAACCTGCCCGATCCCGCGCCTCTAGGATGGAGGTGTGTACTCCAAGGGCTTCAAGCCGCTGGCCGCGGCCACGGTGATCAGCATCCTGGTCGCGTTCGCGCTCGTGTTCTTCTACGCGCCCAACGACGCCGACCAGGGCTTCATCCAGAAGATCTTCTACGTGCACGTGCCGATGGCGATCGTGGCCCTGTGCGGGTTCGTGGCCGGCGGCATCATGGCGATCAAGCACCTGCGCAGCGGGGACCGCTCATGGGACATGCGCTCCTATGTGGCCATCCACCTGTCGATCATCCTCGGCACCGCCGTGCTGATCACCGGCGCGATCTGGGCCAAGGCCTCCTGGGGGCACTGGTGGGTGTGGGACGAGCCGGTGCTCGTATCGTTTCTGATCGTCTTCCTGCTCTACTGCGTCTACTACCCGCTGCGCTTCTCGATCGAGGACCCCGACCGCCAGGCGCGCTACTCCTCGGTGTTCGCGATCGCCGCAGGGGCGTTCGTGCCGATCAACTTCACTGCGGTGCGCCTGGCCGAGTCGGTCACCCACCCGCGCGTGCTCTCGCAGACGGGCGGCAGCCTCCCGGGCGAGATGCGGCTCACCTTCCTCGTCTCCCTGCTGGCGATGACGCTGCTGTTCGTGACCCTGTGGAAGCTCGAGCTGACGTCCAAGCACGCGTCGATGCAGCTCAAGCGCCTGCGGGGAAAGCTCGAGCTGCGCGCCGAGGAGCGGGCCGCACGCACCGCGGCCTGAGCGATGCCCGCGCTGCCGCTCGACGAGGCCGGCAAGTACGTGGCCGGCGCCTACCTCGTCTTTCTCACCCTGATCTTCGTCTACGTGGCGATCATCGGCGCCAAGATCTCGCGGATCGAGCGCGAGGTGTCCGAGCTGATCGAGCTCGAGGAGTCCGGGGGAGGCGCGGCGGACAGTGCGTGAGCTGATCGCGCTCGGCATCTCGCACAAGACGGCGCCGCTGGCGCTGCGCGAGCGCCTGGCGCTGCCGGAGGGTCGCGCGACCGCGGTGCTGGCCGAGCTGTGCGCGCAGGAGTCGGTGCAGGAGGCGGTCGCCATCTCCACCTGCAACCGGTCGGAGATCTACATGGTGGCCTCCGACGACGTGGCCGCCGAGAGCGCCGCGCTCACTGTGCTCGCGCGCGAGGCCGGCATCCGGCCCACTGAGCTCACCGACTCGCTCTACTCCTTCCGCGAGGGCGAGGCCGTGCGCCACCTGTTCGGGGTCGCGGCCGGCCTGGACTCGATGATCGTGGGCGAGGCCGAGATCCAGGGCCAGGTCAAGCGCGCGTATGAGCTCGCGCTGGTCGAGGGCGCCACGGGGCCGATCACCAACCGCCTGTTCCGCGAGGCGCTAGCGGCAGGTAAGCGAGTGCGCACCGAGACCGCCGTCGGGCGCTCGCGGCTCTCGGTCTCCTCGGTAGCCGTGGAGCTGGCGGCCGACATGCTCGGAGACCTCACCACCCGCCGGGTGCTGGTGATCGGCGCCGGCGAGAACGGCGAGCTGACCGCGAAGGCGCTGCGCGAGAAGGGCGTGCACACCGTCTTCGTCGCGAACCGCCACTACGACCGCGCGATCGGGCTGGCGGAGCGCTTCGGTGGGTCGGCGGTGCGTTTCGACGACCTGCCCACCGAGCTGGCACGGGCGGACATCGTGGTGAGCTGCACCGCCTCACCACACCAGATCGTCGACCGCGAGGAGCTCGAGCTGGTGAGCGCCGGGCGCGAGGCGCGGCCGCTGGTGATGATCGACATCGCCGTGCCGCGCGACGTGGACCCGAGCGTGCGCGACCTGCCTCAGATCACCCTGTATGACATGGACGACCTCCAACGCGCCGTGGCGCAGCGCCGCAGCGTGCGCGAGGCCGAGGCGGCCCGCGCGCGCACGCTCGTGGGCGAACAGGTGGACGCGTTCGCCCGCTGGCTGGCGAGCCTCGATGTCGTGCCCACGATTACCGCCCTGCGCGAACACGGGCAGGCGATCGCCGACGCCGTGCTCGCAGAGAACGACGGGCGCTGGGAGTCGCTCTCAGAAGCCGACCGCGAGCGTCTGAGCGTGATGGCGAGCGCGATCGTGAACCGGATGCTCCACCAGCCCACGCTGCGACTGAAGGAGTCGGTCGAAGCGGAGTCCTCCTACGGCCACGTGCAGGCGCTGCGCGAGCTGTTCGGGCTGGAGCGCGGCGCGCCGACGCTCGAGGACGAGCCCGCCGCCGAGGTCACACGGCTCGACTCGCGCCGCCGCCGGCACAGCTGAGTGGCCATCCGTCTGGGCAGCCGCGGCAGCGCGCTGGCCGTCGCGCAGGCCACCTACGTGCGTCAGCTCCTCGAGGGACTCGGCGAAGAGGTGGAGATGGTCACCATCCGCACCTCCGGGGACGAGCGCCCGGGGGGGGCGCCGGCTCCGGAGACCGACGACAAGGCACGGTTCGTGAAGGAGATCGAGGAGGCGCTGCTCGTCGAGGAGATCGACCTCGCGGTGCACTCGGCGAAGGACGTGCCCTCGCTGCTTCCGGACGGCCTGGCGATCGTGGGCGTGCCCGAGCGCGCCGACCCCCGCGACGCGGTGTGTGGAGCCGGGTCGCTGGACGCACTCGCCGAGGGTGCAGTGGTTGGCACGGCCAGCCTGCGCCGCCGCGCCCAGCTGCTGGCGGCCCGCCCCGACCTGGACGTGCGCGAGGTGCGCGGCAACGTAGACACCCGGCTGCGGCGGCTCGGCGAGGGGGCCTGCGATGCGCTGGTGCTCGCGGCCGCGGGCCTCGCTCGCCTGGGCCGCGACGAGGGCCAGCCGATCCCCGAACGGGAGATGACGCCTGCGGCCGGGCAGGGCTGCCTGGCACTGGAGGCGCGGATCTCGGACACGCCGATCGCCGAAGCCGCGGGACAGATCACTGATCAGGAGGCGCTGGTGGCGCTGACCGCCGAGCGCGCGCTGGTGGACGGGCTCGCCGCGACGTGTCACACGCCCGTCGGCGCCCACGCGCACCTGGGTCCGGACGGTCTGGTGCTCGACGGCTTCGCGGGAATGCCCGACGGCACCTCCTGGATCCGCGACAGCGCCACGGGCGATGAGAGCGATCCCGGAGCGCTCGGCAGGGAGGTGGCCGAGCGGATGCTGGCCGCCGGCGCGCGCGAGCTGCTCGACGCGGCGGAGCAGGGCTGACGATGGCAGGTACCGTCTACCTGGTCGGCGCCGGGCCGGGCGACCCTGGGTTGATGACGCGGCGCGCGCTGGAGCTGATCGCGGAGGCGGACGCGATCCTCTACGACCGCCTGATCCCCGCCGATGCCCTGGAGAGCGCGCGGCCAGACTGCAACCTGCGCTACGTGGGCAAGGAGCCGGGCAACCCGGCGATGGCCCAGGAGGACATCGACTCGCTGCTGGTGGAGCTGGGCTCCCAGGGGTTGAAGGTGGTGCGGCTCAAGGGCGGGGACCCGTTCGTGTTCGGCCGTGGCGGCGAGGAGGCCGAGGCGCTCGCCCGCGCCGGTGTGGCGTTCGAGGTCGTGCCCGGCGTGACCTCGGGCGTGGCCGCTCCCGCCTACGCCGGCATTCCGGTGACCCATCGCGACGCGGCGTCGGCCGTCGCGTTCGTGACCGGGCACGAGGATCCCGCCAAGGAGGAGTCGAGCCTCGACTGGGACGCCCTCGCCCGCTTCCCCGGAACGCTCGTGCTCTACATGGGGATGAAGAACCTCGGGCTGATCTCCGAGTGGCTGATCGCAGCGGGCCGCCCCGCCGACGAGGCGGCGGCCGTGATCCAGCGCGGCACGCTGCCAGAGCAGCAGGCCGTGACCGCCGAGCTGGCAACGATCGCCGGACGGGTGGCGGAAGCGGGCATCCGGCCCCCGGCGATCACCGTGATCGGCCCCGCGGCGGCGATGCGCGACACGCTCGCCTGGCTCGAACGCCGGCCGCTGCACGGGCGGCGCGTGGCGGTCACCCGTGCTCGAGCGCAGGCAAGCGGGCTGGCCGGGCGCCTGCGCTCGCTGGGCGCCGAGGTCGTGGAAACCCCGGCGATCCGGATCGAGCCGCGCCCGGTCGAGGACGAAGTGGCGAGGATGGCCGCCGAGATCGGCGAGTACTCGCTGGTGATCCTCACCAGTCCCA
>JBBSLY010000024.1:0-10916 GCA_038233455.1 Solirubrobacterales bacterium
ACGGCGGCAATCACCCGCCGGGTGTGGTTGCGGAGCTCCCGAACGGACACGTCCATAGCGTGGCACAGCGTAGCATGCAATCGGGTCGCTAGCCTCTGCGAGCGCGTTGCCGCCCGCCGCCGACACCCTGCGCCGCACCCCTCTCTTCGACCGCCACGAGGCCGCCGGGGCACGGCTCGTGGGCTTCGCCGGGTGGGAGATGCCGGTCTCCTACGAAGGCGTGGGAGCCGAGCACGTGGCCGTTCGGACCGGCGCGGGCGTCTTCGACGTCTCCCATATGGGCGACGTCGCGACCTCGGGACCGGACGCCGAGGCCTTTCTCCAGCACGTGCTCTCCAACGACGTGACGAAGATCGCCGACGGCGGCGCCCAGTACTCGGTGCTCTGCGCGGAGGACGGGGGCGTGCTCGACGACCTGTTCACTTACCGCCTCGGCGACCGGTTCCTGACGGTGACCAACGCCTCCAACCACGAGCGCGACTTCGCGTGGATGGCCGAGCGCGCCGCCGCGTTCGACGGCGTGACCGTGGAGAACGCCGCCGACCGCTACGCGATGCTCGCGGTGCAGGGCCCGCGCGCCCGCGACGCTGTGGGCCGCATCGCCGGGGCAGAGCTGCCCCGGCGGATGCGTACCGCCACCGTGGCGGTGGCCGGGGAGGACTGCCTCGTGTGCGGGACCGGCTACACCGGCGAGGACGGCGTGGAGATCCTGACCGCGCCCGAGCACGCCCCCGCTCTCTGGGACGCGCTCTGCGCGGAGGGGGTGACCCCGGCCGGGCTCGCCGCCCGCGACACCCTGCGCACCGAGGCTTGCTTTCACCTCTACGGCAACGACCTGTCCGTCGAGCGCAACCCGATCGAGGCCGGCCTCGGCTGGTGCTGCAAGCTCGACACGGACTTCATCGGGTCCGAAGCGCTGCGCAGGGTCGAGCCCGAGCAGACGCTCGTGCCGTTCGCGTTCACCGGCCCCGGGATACCGCGCCAGGGCAATCCCGTGCGCACCGAGGCCGGCGAGGGAGAGGTGTCGAGCGGAACGATGTCCCCGTGCCTCGAGGTGGGCATAGGCTTGGCCTACGTACCGGTAGCGGCGGCCGAGCCGGGCACGGCGATCGAGGTCGACGTGCGGGGCAAGCTCCGTGCGGCCGAGGTGCGCGAGAAGCCGCTGTATCCCCCCAAACGCGAGGAGTAGAGGTGGCGGACGAGAGCTATCCCGATGACCTGAAGTACCACGCCGAGCATGACTGGGCCAGGATCGAGGGCGAGGAGGCCACGTTCGGCGTGACCTGGTACGCCCAGGACGCCCTGGGCGAGGTCGTCTTCTACGACCCGCCGGAGGTCGGCGCGACCGTCAGCCGCGACCAGGCCTACGCCGAGGTCGAGTCGGTGAAGGCGGTCTCAGACGTCTTCGCGCCCCTCTCGGGCGAGATCGTGGCCCTCAACGAGGCCCTGGCCGACGCACCCGAGAACATCAACGCCGACCCCTACGGCGAAGGCTGGCTGGTGCGGGTGCGCCTCAGCGATCCCTCCGAGGTGGAATCCCTGCTCGACGCGGGCGCGTACAAGGAGTTGCTGTGAGGACCGCCCCTTGAGCCGCTACACCTCCGCCACCGACGCAGACCGCGCCGCGATGCTCGACGCCATCGGCGTCGATTCGATCGAGGAGCTGTTCGCGGAGATCCCCGAGGGTGTGCGCCTCCAGCGGGGCCTCGATCTGGCGCCGGGGATGGCCGAGCAGGAGGTGTTCGATCACCTGTCGCAGCTGGCCGCGCGCAACCGCCACTGCGACGCCGAGGTCAGCTTCCTCGGAGCGGGCATGTACGACCACTACGTGCCGGCGCTGATCGACTCGATCCTCTCGCGGTCGGAGTTCCTCACCCCCTACACGCCCTACCAGCCCGAGATCTCCCAGGGCGGGCTGCAGGTCATGTTCGAGTTCCAGACCGCGATCTCGGAGCTGACGGGACTCCCGGTGTCCAACGCCTCGGTGTACGAGGGCCCGTCGGCCGTCGCCGCGGCGGGCTATCTCGCCAAGCAGGAGACCAAGCGCTCCAAGCTGGTGGTCTCGCGCGGCCTGCATCCGCACGCGCGCGAGTCGCTCGCCACGCACGCGGTCGGATACCGGATGTCCGTCGAGGAGGCGGCGTTGACCGACGACGGCGCCACCGACGTCGAGGCCCTCGCCGCTCTCGTGGACGACGACACGGCCGCCGTGTTCGTGGCCCAGCCGAACTTCCTGGGCACCGTAGAGGAGCTGGGCGCCCTCGGCGAGGCGGCCAAGCGCACCGGCGCGCTGTTCGTCGTGGCCGCCGATCCGCTGCCGCTCGGCATCCTCAAGCCGCCCGGGGAGCTGGGCGCCGACATCTGCGTGGGCGAGGGGCAGACGCTGGGCAACCGGCTCGACTTCGGCGGCCCGTCGTTTGGCTTCTTCGCCGCGGATCAGCGCTTCATCCGCAAGATGCCCGGCCGGATCGCGGGCGAGACTCGCGACGTGGACGGCAAGCGCGGCTTCGTGCTCACGCTCCAGACCCGCGAGCAGCACATCCGCCGCGAGAAGGCGACCCACAACATCTGCACCGCGCAGGCGCTGAACGCACTGGCCGGGGTGGTCTACATGTCGTGGCTCGGCAAGCGGGGGCTGGTCGAGTTGGGCGAGCTGATGGCGCGGCGCACCCACTACGCGCGCGAGGCGCTCGGCGCCGAGGCGATCAACCCCGGCCCGGTGGTGCGCGAGTTCGCGGTGCGGGTGGAAGACCTCGACGGTCTCTTCGAGCGCGCCCGGGCCGAGGGCGTGAACCCCGGCTACCGCCTGCGCGACACCTACCCCGAGTACTCAGACGGCCTGCTCGTGGCGATCACCGAACGGCGCACCAAGGCCGACATCGACCGCCTGGCGGCGCTGGTCGGCTCGGTGCGCGAGGGGGCACGGGCGTGAACGCCCGGTCCGGCAAGAGCCTCGACCCTCGTGCAGGCGAGGAGACCCTCACGATCTATGAGCGCTCGGTGGAGGGCCGGCGGGCCTTTACCGCGCCGGTTGAGGAGGTGCCCGAGGTCGCGCTCGAGGAGCTGCTGCCCGCCGAGGCGCTGCGCGAGCGCCCCGCCGAGCTCCCTGAGGTGTCAGAGCCCGAGATCGTGCGCCACTTCAACGGGCTCTCGAAGAAGAACTTCGACCTCGACACCGGCTTCTACCCGCTCGGCTCGTGCACGATGAAGCACAATCCCAAGCTCCACGAGCGGGTGGCGGCGCTGCCCGGCCACGCCCGGCTGCATCCGCTCCAGGACCCCGAGTACGCGCAGGGAGCGCTCGAGCTGATGTACCGCCTCCAGGGCGCGCTGGGCGAGATTGCAGGTCTCCCGCACGTTTCTCTACAACCGAGCGCCGGCTCTCACGGCGAGCTGGCCGGGCTGCTGCTCACCCACGCCTACCACGAGGATCGCGGCGAGCACCGCCACAAGGTGCTCACCCCCGACACCGCCCACGGCACCAACCCGGCCACCGTGACCATGGCCGGCTACGAGGTCGTCAAGGTCGGCACCGACGAGCACGGCGGGGTCGACATTGACGACCTGCGCGCCAAGACCGACTCGGACGTCGCGTGCCTGATGCTCACCAACCCGAACACGCTCGGCCTGTTCGACCGCAACATCGAGCAGATCGCCGAGATCGTGCACGGCGCGGGGGCGACCCTGTACTACGACGGCGCCAACCTCAACGCCGTGATGGGCATCTCGCGGCCCGGCGACATGGGCTTCGACATCGTGCACTACAACCTGCACAAGTCCTTCACCCAGCCCCACGGGGGTGGGGGGCCGGGGGCCGGGCCGATCGCGGTGTCCGACCGGATCGAGCCGTACCTACCGAGACCGCAGGTGGTGCGCGCCGAGGGTTCGAATGGCTCCGGCCAGCCCCACTTCGACCTCGACCACGACCGGCCGAAGTCGATCGGCAAGATGCGCGGATTCCAGGGCAACTTCGGCGTGTTCGTGCGCTCCTATGCCTACATCTGCTCGCTCGGAGCGGAGGGCCTGAAGGAGGCCTCGGAGACGGCGGTGCTGAACGCCAACTACCTGCGCGCGCGGCTGGCGGAGGACGACATCGCTCGCTACCTGCCGATTGCCTTCGACCGCGTGTGCATGCACGAGTTCGTGCTCTCGGGCTGCGGCGCACGCGACGAGCTGGGCATCAAGACGCTCGACATCGCCAAGCGGATGCTCGACCACGAGGTCCATCCGCCCACCGTCTACTTCCCGCTGCTCGTCGAGGAGGCACTGATGATCGAGCCGACCGAGACCGAGCCGAAGGAGCGCCTGGACCACTTCGCCGAGGTGGTGCGCTCGATTCTCGAGGAGGCCGCGCAGGATCCGGAGATCGCGCGCAACGCGCCTTACACCACCCCGGTGCGCCGCCTGGACGAGGCGGGCGCGGCGAAGCGCCCCGTGGTCAGGCAGGGGATGGGGGAGAACCCAGGCGATCCGGGGCGCGCTGCCGAGAACCCGGCGGGGGCGACCGGCGCGGTCTGAGGCCGGCGCCCAGCCAGCGGCGGGTGGGGCCGCCGTCCTGGAGGTGTGGTCCGTCCTTGATGACACACACATCCCACATCCGGGCCACACTCGGGACGGGGGGGTCGCGGGTGACATCGGACGCACGAGTGCAACGGGCCTGCGACGAGGGAGCACCGCGCGCGCTCGCGCAGACCTGACGAGCTCCCAGCCGTCGGGAACGCTCCGAGACAGCCCGGTCTGAGCACCCCCGGCGGTTGAAGCCGAGGGCCATCTACAGGCTGCCCGGCTCGGCCGCCCAGCGACTCTCGAAGGCGAGGCTCGAGTGTTCGGCGATGAGGTCGTAGTCGCGGTCGTAGTGCAGCACGCCGAGCCCGTGGTGGTGGGCGGCGGCGGCGATCAGGAAGTCGATCGGCGGGCGCCGGTGGAAGCGCTCGGTGACCCCGCCGAGCTCGACCTGCGCCGCCATCGCGAGCCGCCACACGGCGTCGTCGATCTCGACCCAGGGCATGCCCTCGGTGAGTTGACGGTGGCGCAGCTCCAGCTCGTGTGCATCCCGAGCCGAGTAGAGCGCCTCGATCGCCATCGCTGCACACGACACGAGCTGGTCGCGTTCGGTGGCGGCTGCCAGCAGCTCGGCGAGCTGTGGGTGGGGTGCGCGTGCGAAGACCGAGCTGTCGAGGAGGTAACGCCCGTCCCCGAGCACCGTCACGATTCGATCGACCGCGAGAAGCCGTGCCTGCGGACCTCTTGGAACGCCTCCAGGTCCGGAGCGGGGCCGTGACGGAAGTAGTCGAGCAGGTCACGCCTCGCGCGTTCGCGCCGTTCGTGGTCCCTGCGCCGCTCCTCCGAGCGCCGCACGGCCTCCTCGGCGCCGAGAACGACGAGCTGGCGGATGTCCGGCTCGCCATCAACGGCACGGACGCGCTCGAGCGCCTCCTCCACATCGCCAACCTCGGTGATCGTGTGGCGACGGCGTTGGGTGGGCATCAATCCAGTGTAGCACCAGGTGCAGCACCAGCCCCCTGAGCGTTCGATCGCGACGGTGGGAGATCGGACACCAGCCATCCATAGACTGGCGCCAGTGCGCATCTTCAGCGGCATCCAGCCCACCGGCCGTAAGCATCTGGGCAACTACATCGGCGCCATCCGCCAGTACGTCGAGGGCCAGGACCGCGGGGACCCCGCGATCTACTGCATCGTGGATCTGCACGCCACGAGCGTGGCCTATGACCCGAAGGCACTGCCCGGCTACGTGTACGACACCGCCGCGATGCTGCTCGCGTCCGGCCTCGATCCCGACCGCTGCATCCTCTTTCGCCAGTCCGACGTCAAAGAGCACACCGAGCTGTGCTGGCTGCTCACCTCCGTCACCGCTCACGGCGACCTCAACCGGATGACGCAGTTCAAGGACAAGTCGGCCCAGCAGCGCGGGCTGGTCTCGGCGGGCCTGTTCCTGTACCCGGTGCTCCAGGCCGCCGACGTGCTCGCCTACCGCGCCGACGAGGTGCCCGTCGGCGACGACCAGCGCCAGCACATCGAGTTGACGCGAGACATCGCCGAGCGTTTCAACGCGACCTACGGCGCCGACGTTCTCGTAACTCCCGAGCACGTGATCCCGGACGTCGGCGCGCGGATCATGGATCTCCAGGAGCCCACGCGCAAGATGTCGACCACCGGCAGCGAGGAGCGGGCCCGGATCTTCGTCGACGATGAGGAGACCGCGATCGTCAAGAAGCTCAAGAGCGCCGTCACCGACTCGGGAGCCGAGGTGCGCCGGGACGCCGACAAGCCCGGGATCACCAACCTGATCGACATCCTCGCCGCGGTCCGGGGCGCCGAGCCCGGCGCGGTCGAGAGCGAGTTCGCAGACAGCCGTTACGGCGACTTCAAGCTCGCCGTGGCCGAGGCGGTGGCGGGTCACCTCGCCCCGGTCAGGGAGCGCTACGCGGAGCTGCGCCCCGACGAGGCCGCGCTCGAGGCGATCCTCGAGCAGGGCGCCGAGAGGGCGCGCGCGCTCGCCTCGGACACGCTGATCGACGTACGGGCCGCGATGGGCATCGGCCCCCCCACGGACCCTTGAGCCCGCTCACCCGGCGCCATCTGCTGCGCACCGGCGCGGCGGGAGCCGCGGGGCTGGCGGTCGGAGGGGCCGGCTACTGGCTGCTCGACTCGGCCGGCGATGGCGAGGACGGCAAGGGCCGAGGTGGCGGCGACGCCCGCAACGTGGTCGTCGTCGTGATCGACAATCTGCGCGCCGACCATGTCGGCGCATACGGCGCCACCCGGGTGCTGACGCCCAACCTCGACGCGCTCTCGGCGGGAGGCCTGCGCTTCACGCGCGCCCGGCCCGAGGCCTTTCCGACCGTGGCCGCGCGACGCGCCATCCTCACGGGGCGCCGGGCGTTTCCCTTCCGCGACTGGCGCGCGCGGCCCGGGCTGCCCCGGGGGCCGAGCTGGAGCACGATCGACCCCGCCCGTCCCACCATCCTCCAGATCCTTGCCCGCGCCGGCTACGACACCGGGTACGTCACCGACAATCCATGGATCCTCTCGGAGCCCTTCGACCGCTTCCGCAGCACGGCCGGCAGGGTGAGGACCGTCCGCGGCCAGGTGCCGGCCAGGAACGGACCGATGCGCCGCGTATCCGACGCGGAGCTGCGCACCAAGGTGCTCCCCGCACAGCGCGGCCAGCTCGTGGAGCGGCGCATCCGTGACTTCCTGGCCGTGACGCCTCCCGGGCGGCGCGAAGACGAGTACCCGGCGGCGCAGGTGTTCGCCCAGGCGTCGCGTTGGGTCGATCGCAGGCCGCGCGGCAAGCCGTTCGCGCTGGTAGTGGATGCCTTCACCCCGCACGAGCCCTTCGACCCGCCGCCCGCCTTCGTGGCCATGTACGGAAGCCGCGAGCCGGACGGACCCGAGCCGGTCCAGCCGTTCTCGCCTCCGATCGGGACGCTCGAGGCCGCGGGGATCGACGATGCCGTCCTGGCGCGCATCAAGCAGCTCTACGCCGCCGAGGTCACGTTCACCGACCGCTGGCTGGGCAACTTCCTCGACGGTCTCGACGCCGCCGGGCTGTCGGAGAGCACCCACGTCCTGCTGCTCAGCGACCATGGGATGCTGCTCGGCGAGCATGGCTACGTGGGCAAGAAGGGCACCCAGACCTACGACGAGGTGATCGATGTGCCCTTCGTCATCCGCCACGCCGAGGGGATCGGCGCTGGAACCACCAACCCTTACTTCGCCTCCACCCACGACGTCGCGCCCACCGTGCTGGGGATGCTCGGACTCCAGGCGCCAGGGGCTATGGAGGGCGAGGACCTGAGCGCCGCGCTCGAGGGCCGCAGGCTGGCGCCGCGCCCCACCTTCACCGCCGGGTACGACGACGTCGTGCTCGCCGGGGACGGGCGCTATCTCCTGCGCGCCGAGGATCGCGGCGCGGTCAAGCGCCTGTATGACTCCGGGAGCGATCCCGAGCAGGACGACGACGTGTCGAGCTCCAATCCGCAAACCACCGCGGCCCTGTGGGATGCCGTGCTCGAGGCGGCCGGCGGCACGCTGCCGCGCTTCGGCGAGTCGGGGGTGATCTCCGGATGAGCGGCGCGGGTGAGGACGGGCTGACCCGCCGGAGGCTGCTCGGGCTCGGCGGCGCCGCCGCGACCGCCGCAGGGCTCGGCGTGAGCCCCGACCGGGCGCTCGGGGCGCCGGCGGCGACCAACGCCGTGGTGATCGTGCTCGACAACGTCCGCGCGGACTTCGTCCGCAGCAGGCGCATCCGCACTCCCAACCTCGACCGGCTCGCCGCCGAGAGCCTGAGCTTCGAGCGCTACCGGCCCGAGGTGTTCCCGACCATCCCGGCGCGGCGCTCGATCATGACCGGCCGCCGGATCTACCCGTTTCGGGGCTGGCGGCCCTACCGCGGGCTGCCCGCGGAGCCCGGCTGGGAGCCGATCGCACGGGGCGTGCCGGTGTTCACCGATGTCCTGCGCCGGGCGGGGTACCGCACCGGCTACGTGACCGACAACCCGCACATCCTCGGCCCGGCCTACGACGGCTTTCGCCGGCGCTTCGACAGCTTCGTGGCGATCAAGGGCCAGGTGCCATACCGCGGCAAGCCGCCGGGCAAGGTCTCACGCAAGCGGGTGCTGCGTCACGTGATCCCGGCACTGCGCGACACCTTCGTTCGCGGGCGGATCGCCGCCTACCTGGCCGCGAACGCCGACCGCAAGCGCGAGCGCGACTTCCTATCCGCGCGGGTCTTTCGGGCGGGGGCGCGCTTCCTGGACCGGTCCGCCGCGACGGGGGAGCCCTTCGCGCTCGTGGTCGACTCGTTCGACCCCCACGAGCCCTGGGATCCGCCGGAGCGCTACCTGAAGCTGTACGGCAGCGGTCGGATCGGGGGCGTCAAGGCGATCCAGCCGTTCCTGCCCCCGGGCGGGGAGGCACGCAGGTGGGGCCTCTCGCGACGCGATCTGCGCCGGGTGCGAAACCTCTACGCGGCCGAGCTGACGATGGTGGACGCCTGGCTGGGACGATTCCTCGACCGCCTCGATGCCCTTGGCCTGCGTGAGAGCACGGCGGTGGTGCTCTGCAGCGACCACGGCGTGCTGCTGGGCGAGCGGGGCCAGGTGGGCAAGGGCTCCTCGCAGATGCACCGCGAGGTGACCCAGCCCCCGCTGATGATCCGCCACCCCCGCGGGCGCCGCGCGGGCACGCGCAGCGACTACTTCGCGTCCACGCACGACATCGCGCCGACCGTGCTCTCGATGCTCGGCAGGCGCGCCGCGAAGGGCATGGACGGGGTCGACCTCTCGGTGATGTTTCGCGGTCGGCGCCCGCCGAGGCGTACCCACCAGACCGCGAGCTATGGCAGCTACGTGAGCGCCACCGACGGGCGCTGGCTGCTGATCGCCGACAACCAGGGCCGCCACAAGCAGCTGTATGACACCAAGCGCGACCGGCGCGAGCGCCGCGACATTGCGGCGGCCCACCCCGCCGTGGTCGGCCGGCTCTGGCGCCAGGTGATTCGCGACGGCGGCGGCAGGCGGCTGCCGCGGTTCTAGGCGGGGCCGCCGGGGGCCCCACCGTCCCCAGCTCGCTCTACTCTGCGCCGATGCCGGTTGCCGAGCTGGACTTGGACCTGGAGGTCTTCCAGGGACCGTTCGACCTTCTGCTCACGCTCGTGTTGCGCGAGGAGGTCGACCTGCTCGAGGTTGCCCTCGCCGACGTCGTGGTCGCCTACATCGACCATCTCGAGCACACGGGCGAGCTCGACCTGGAGGCCGCCACCGAGTTCCTGGTGCTGATCGCTGCCCTGCTCGAGCTCAAGTCGCGGCTGATGCTGCCGGCCGAGGAGGGCGAGGACCTCGACCTCGAGCCGGGCGAGGCGGCGGAGGAGCTGCTGGCGCGGATGCTCGAGTACCGCCGCTACAAGACCGCGGCCGCCTATCTGAGCGAGCGCCTGGCCGGCGAGACCGGCTTTCGCTACCGCGAGGCGCCGCTGCCGCCCGACCTGCGCCGCGTGGCGGTCGAGACCGCGGAGGCGGTGTATGACCCCGCGCTGCTCGCCGAGGCGCTCGGAGGACTGCTGCGCCTGCCGCCCAAGCTCGACACCGGCCACGTGGCCGGCGCGCACGTCTCGATCGAGCAGCGGCTGTCGCACCTGCGCTCCCTGCTGGGCCGCGTCGAGCGCTTCTCCTTCGACGACGCGGTGAAGGGCGCCGACCGCCTTACCGAGGCGGTTACGCTGTTCGCCCTGCTCGAGCTCTACAAGGCGGGCGAGGCCAGCTGGGAGCAGGCTGAGCCCTTCGGCCCCATCACCGTCCGAGCGGGCGGCGCGGGATGAACGAGCTGGCCCGGGTCGTGGAGGCGCTGCTGTTCCTGTCTGCCGAGCCGGTCTCGGTCGAGCGCTTGGCCGAGGCCTGCGAGTCCTCGGAGGGCGAGGTGGTCGAGGCGCTCGCGCGCCTGCGCGAGCACTACGCGGAGGGGTATCGCGGCGTGGTGCTGCGCGAGGTCGCCGGAGGCTTCACGCTGGCGACCGACCGGGTTGCGGAGCGAGCCGCACGCCGCCTGCTGGCCCGTCCGCGCACCCCACCGCTGACCCAGGCTCAGGCGGAGTGCCTGGGGATCGTGGCCTACCTGCAGCCCGTATCGCGGCCCGAGCTTGCCCGCATCCGCGGCGTCGCGTCGGAGTCCGCGGTGGGCACGCTCCTCGAGCGCGGCCTGATCGAGGAGTCAGGACGCTCGCGGTTCGGGGCGGTGCTCTACCGCACCTCGGAGCTGTTCCAGAAGCTGTTCGGGCTGCAAGCACTCGACGCGCTGCCCGACGTGTCGCAGTTCGACCCCTCGCCGGAGGACGAGCGCGAGCTGCGCGAGCGCCTGCTCAAGGCGGGCGAGGCGCGCACCGAGGCGTAGCGGCG
>JBBSLY010000025.1:0-10881 GCA_038233455.1 Solirubrobacterales bacterium
CGGATCGTGCGCGCCTTGTCGGCGATCGCGCGCGAGATCGCCTGGCGGATCCACCACGTGGCGTAGGTCGAGAACTTGAAGCCCTTGCGGTAGTCGAACTTCTCGACCGCGCGGACAAGGCCGATCGAGCCCTCCTGGATCAGGTCCATGAAGGGCAGGCCCTGGTTTCGGTAGCGCTTGGCGATCGAGACCACGAGGCGCAGGTTGGCCGCGACCATGCGGTCCTTCGCCGCGAGGTCGCCGCGCTCGACGGCCTTGGCCAGCATGACCTCCTCGGCGGCGGTCAGCAGGCGCGTCTTCGCGATGCCGTCGAGGAACTGCTGGAGCGAGTCGACAGTGGGATCTGGGGCGAGTTCGGTGGTAGCCACGGCAGCGAATCTACGGGTGGGTCCTAAAGGCTTTCTAATAGGGCGTGGACTGCAATTCGGCGCCCAACAGGGCATTCGTCAGCGGCCTGCGAGCGGATCAGGCTTTGCCATCATCGCCTATCTCCAGGACGGACAAAAACGCCTCCTGAGGCACCTCGATCCGGCCCACCTGCTTCATCCGCTTCTTGCCCTCCTTCTGCTTCTCGAGCAGCTTGCGCTTGCGCGTGATGTCGCCGCCGTAGCACTTGGCGATCACGTCCTTGCGCATCGGCTTGACCGACTCGCGGGCGATGATCTTGGCCCCCACCGCGGCCTGGATGGCCACCTCGAACTGCTGGCGGGGGATCTGCTTTCGCAGCCGCTCGGCGAGACCCCGGCCCACGTCGTAGGCCTTGTCCGAGTGCACGACCATCGAAAGCGCGTCCACCTGATCGCCGGCCAGCATGATGTCGAGCTTGACCAGCTGCGAGGGACGCATGCCGATCAGCTCGTAGTCGAGTGACGCATAGCCCTTGGTCTTCGACTTCAGCTGATCGAAGAAGTCGAGCACGATCTCGGCCAGCGGCAGGTCGTAGCGCAGCTGCACCCGCCACTCGGAGAGAAAGCTCATGTCCACGTGGGTGCCGCGGCGCTCCTGGCAGAGCTCCATCACCGCCCCCACGCCCTCCTTGGGGCAGAGGATGGTGGCGCGGATGTAGGGCTCCCGGATCTCCTCGATTCGCACCCGTTCGGGCATGTCCGAGGGGGCGTGCACCGCCACCTCCTCACCGTTGGTCAGCGTCACGTCGTACTCGACCGTGGGGGTGGTGGCCAGCAGCTCGAGGTCGTACTCGCGCTCGAGGCGCTCGCGCACGATGTCCATGTGCAGCAGCCCGAGGAAGCCGCAGCGAAAGCCGAACCCGAGCGCCTGGCTGGTCTCGGGCTCGTAGTCCAGGGCCGCGTCGTTGAGGGCGAGCTTCTCGAGGGCGTCGCGCAGGTCGGAGAAGCGGTCGGTCTCCACCGGAAACAGTCCGCAGAAGACCATCGGCTTGACCTCGCGATAGCCGGGCAACGCCTCGGCGGCGGGCTGGGCGCGGGTCGTCAGCGTGTCGCCCACCCGCAGCAGCGAGACGTCCTTGATCCCCGTGATCAGGTAGCCGACCTCGCCCGCGTGAAGCGAGGCCACCGGGGTCATCGCGGGGCCGAAGAAGCCGATGTCGTCGATCTCGGCGCGGGTGGAGGTCTGCATGGCCTCGATGGCGTCGCCCTTCTTCAGCACGCCGTCGACCACGCGCACGTAGGCGATCACCCCCCGGTACTGGTCGAACGCCGAGTCGAATATCAGCGCGCGGGCGGGGGCGTCGGGGTCGCCCTCGGGGGGAGGGATCCGCTCGACGATCGCCTCGAGCACGTCGTCCACCCCGATGCCCGACTTGGCCGACATCCGGATCACGTCCTCGGCCGAGTCGCCCAGCAGCTCATGGATCTCCCCGGCCACCCGCTCGGGCTCGGCGCCCGGGAGGTCGATCTTGTTCAGCGCCGGGATCAGCTCCAGGCCGGCCTCCACCGCCAGGTAGGTGTTGGCCACCGTCTGAGCCTCGACCCCCTGCGCCGCGTCGACCACGAGCAGGGCCCCGTCGCAGGCGGCCAGCGAGCGCGACACCTCGTAGGTGAAGTCGACGTGGCCGGGGGTGTCGATCAGGTGCAGCCGGTAGGTCTCGCCGTCGCGGGCCTCGTATTCCACCCGAACGGCCTGGGCCTTGATCGTGATCCCGCGCTCGCGCTCGAGGTCCATCGAGTCGAGCATCTGCGGGCGATGCTCGCGCGAGTCCACGGCGCCGGTGGCCTCGAGGATGCGATCGGCCAGCGTCGACTTGCCGTGGTCGATGTGGGCGATGATCGAGAAGTTGCGGATGTTCTGGGAGGGAAGCGCCACGGCCTCCGTAGGTTAGGCGCCCGCTGCCGAGCGCCCGTCTCGCAAGCCCCCGCCGACGATGGCAGAAATCGTCCGGTATATGACCTTGCGGACAGCGCCTACAGCGGCCATGATCGGCGCATGGCAGACGCCCGCCGCATCGTCCTACTCGCCTTCCCGGGCGCCCAGACGCTGGACTTCACCGGGCCCCTGGAGGTCTTCTCGATGGCCGAGCGGCTCTCACCCGGCAGCTATAGCACCGAGGTGGTGGCGCCCGGGGGCAGGCCGTTCTCGACCAGCAGCGGCCTGAACGTGACCCCCGACGGGGCTGTCGCGGGCTGTCGCGGGGGCATCGACACCCTCGTCGTGGCCGGCGGCACGGGCGTGCGCGACGCGGTCCGCGACACCACCCTGGTGCGCTGGCTGACCGGGGCCTACGAGCGCTCCCGCCGGGTGTCCTCGGTGTGCACCGGAGCGTTCCTGCTCGCGCAAGCTGGTCTGCTGGCGGGGCGCCGCGCGACGACCCACTGGGCCTCCGCGGACCTCCTACGCGAGCACCACCCCGACGTGGAGGTGGACCCCGACCGGATCTTCGTTCGCGACGGAGGGGTCTGGACATCCGCTGGGGTCACCGCCGGCATCGACCTCGCCCTGGCCCTGGTCGAGGACGACTACGGCCGCGAGGCCGCACTCGAAGTGGCCCGCTGGCTGGTCGTCTTCGCCACCCGGCCGGGCGGGCAGTCGCAGTTCTCGGCTCCGCTCGCGGCCCAGGCCGCCGAGCGCCGCCCGCTGCGCGACGTGCAGGAGTGGGTGCGATCCGATCCGGCCCGCAACTGCACCGTCGATTCGCTTGCCGAACGCGCATGCATGAGCCCACGCAACTTCTCGCGCGCCTTTCAAGCGGAGACCGGCCTCTCGCCCGCCGTCTGGGTCGAGACCGTCCGGGTCGATTCGGCGCGGCGGCTGCTCGAAGCTGGGCCCGCAGGCGTGGAGAGGGTCGCCGCGCAGTGCGGCTTCGGCACCGTCGAGACCATGCGCCGCGCGTTTCACCGCCGCCTGGGTGTCAGCCCCGGCGAATACCGACAGCGCTTCCGCGCCGCACTGCGCGAGGCGGCGTAGCCCCACCACAGGAGGAAAAATGATGGAGATCGCCATCCCGCTGTTCGACCGCTTCACCGCGCTGGATGCTGTGGGCCCCTACCAGGTGCTTTCCGCGCTGCCCGAAGCGCGGGTGCGCTTCCTCGGCCCCGACGCCGGGCCGGTGGTCTCCGACAACCGCATGCTCACCGTCGTGGCCGAGGCGCGCTGGGAGGACAGCGCAAGCCCCGAAGTGCTCTTGGTGCCCGGTGGGATCGGTACGCGCGAGCTGCTGGAGGACGAGCGAGCGCTGGACTGGGTCCGTTCCGTACACGAGACCTCACGCTTCACGACATCGGTCTGCACCGGCTCACTGGTGCTCGCCGCGGCGGGCATCCTCGAGGGCACCGAGGCGACAACCCATTGGCTCGAGATGGATGCCCTCCGGGCACTCGGCGCGGAGCCAACCTCCGAGCGGGTGGTCGAGCGCGGCAAGGTGATCACCGCGGCCGGCGTGTCCGCGGGGATCGACATGGCGCTGCGCCTGGCCGAGCTGATCGCCGGTCCTGTCGCCGCCCAGGCGATCCAGCTCGCGATCGAATACGACCCTCAGCCGCCCTTCGACTCGGGCTCGCCCGCGAAGGCGCCCGACGAAGTGGTCGAGCTCGTACGCAGAGTCGTGGCGGGAATGGAGTCCCCCGCGGCGTGACGGCCGCGGCTCAGCGGCGCCCGCCCGGCAGCAGCGCACGTACCTGCCGAGCTTCCGGCACCCGCAGGATCCACACCGCCGCCGCATAGACCCCGCCGCCGGCTGCGATCGCCGCGCCCACCGCCGCGGCCTGCCCGAGCAGGGATCGGCCGAGCAGGTCGTCGAGGCCGTACCAGATCCCGTAGGCCGCTCCGCCGAGGAGCGCCGCCGCGCCGAGCATCCGTACGCCAGACGCAAGCGCCTTGCCCGCCTCGAGGCCCCCGAGCTCGCGCCGCAGGATCCACCCCTGCGCCACGGCCATCACCAGCGTGCCCGCCACCGTCCCGATCACGATCCCTGCGATCCCGAACGGGCGGTACAGCGCCAGCGCGACGAGCGCGTTGACCGACAGGTTCACGCCCGCGAGGGCGGTGGTCGCCCACGGCTTCTGGAGGCTGAAGAAGGTGCGCGAGAACAGCAGGCTCACACCCTGAAACGGCAGCGAGATCGACCACCACACCAGCGCGGTGCGCACCAGGTCGGTTGCCCCGGCATCGAACTCGCCACGCTCGTAGAGCAGCCGGGTGATGGGCTCGGCGAGCACCGCCATGAGCACCGCGCTCGGGATGAGCAGCAGGGCGATCTGGCGCATGCCGTTGGCCATCGTGGAGCGCAGGTCGTCGGTCGCGCCACGGGCGGCGAAGCGCGCGAGCGTGGGAAACAGGATCGTCGCGATCGAGATCGAGAAGATGCCCTGCGGCAGCTGGTAGATCCGAAACGCCTTGTCGATCGCCGCCGGCGCCTCGGCCTGCACGAGCGTGCCGAACAGCGAGTTGATCAGCAGGCTGAGGTTGATCATCCCCAGCGCGATGGTGACCGGCAGCATCAGCCACAGCACCCTGCGCACGTTCTCGTTGCGCCACGCGAGCGAGAGCGAGAAGCGCCCGCCGCGCCCGCGCAGCCACGGCAGCGGGAGCAGGAACTGGACCACCGTGCCGGCGAGTACCCCGACCGCGTAGGCGTAGATCTGATCCTCCTCCGGGAAGGCGGGTGTGAGGCCCACCAGCGCGCCGATGATCACCACGTTCCAGGCCACCGGCGCCAGCGCCGGCACGCTGAAGTGATCGAAGGAGTTGAGCATCCCCACCACCAGTCCGGAGAGGGCGAGCAGCGCGACGATCGGAAACAGCAGCTGCGCGAGGGTGACCGTGAGGTCGTGCAGGCGTGGGTCGTCGTCGAAGCCCGGCGCGAACGCCGACATGATCGGGTCCGCCAGCAGGATGAAGCCGGCGGTGACGGCACCGAGCACCAGTGCGATCAGGAAGAAGAGCGTGGAGGCCACGCGGAAGGCCTCACGCCGCTCCCCGCGCTCGAGCAGCTCGGTGAACACCGGCACGAACGCGCCCTGCAGCGCCGAGTCGGCGAACAGCGCCCGCACCAGGTTCGGCACCTGGAAGGCGATCGTGAAGGCCGACATCGCCCCCGAGACGCCGAAGTAGGCGGCCGCGACGACCTCGCGCACGAGGCCCAGCACGCGCGAGAGGCCGGTGGCCGCCGAGAAGAAGGCCGTGCTGCGCGCCAGCCGGCCCGCGAGCGGCGCGCCACCGGGCTCAGAACGGCGCGGTCCGGCCTCTGGGCGGGGCGGTCCGGCCTCGTCCTTGCTGGCCTCGGTGGACACGCTCGCGCTACACTACGCCGCTGCCGCGCAGGGCATGCCCCGCGCGGCTTTTTGAGCACATGGCCAACATCGCGTCACAAGAAAAGCGCATCCACCGGGCGGAGCGGGAGCGGCTGGAGAACCGCCGCTACACCTCCTCGGTGAAGACGTCGTTCCGCCGCCTTGAGGCGGCGGTGTCCGCGAAGGACGCCGAGGCGGCCGAGGAGAACTACCGCACCGTGTGCTCGCGGATCGACCGCGCGGCCCGCAGCGGCGCGTTTCACAAGAATACGGCCGCCCGCAAGAAGTCCCGCGCGACGCGCCTGCGCGCCCGCGTCTAGGGCGATCGAGCCGCGGTGAGCGGCGTCAGCCGCTCGCCCCCGCGAGCGCAAGCGTGACCGCCGTGTCCTCGTCCAGCGCCCCGCCGCTCCGCAGCTCGCACTCGAGGTCGGCGAACCGGCCGAGCGTGCGACGCAGGGTGTCCCGGTCGGCCTTTCTGGCCAGGGCGACGGCCTTCTTGACCCGCCACGGCGGCGCCTTCATCGCCTTGGCCAGCTCGCCCTCCCCCACCCCGGCATCGAGCAGCTCGACCACGCGCAGGACCTCGCGCAGACGTCCGACCACCGGGTAGACCAGCCGCCCGGGACGCTCGCCGCGCGCGGCGAGCTCCTCCGCCAGGCTCATGGTGAGCGGGCCGTCCGATGCCACCACCGCGTCGGCGAGGTCGTACACCTTGGGCTCTGCGTCCCCCGCGGCCAGGCGCTCGACATCCTCGGGGTCGGCCGACGTCTCGGGATAGAGGGCGACGGCGATCTTCTCGATCTCGCGCACCAGCCGCTGCTGGCGGGGCCCGGCGAGGGCCACGAGCATGCGGGCCGCCTCCGCGTCCATCTGCAGGCCGTGCTCCCTCGCGCGGGCGACCACC
This sequence comes from Solirubrobacterales bacterium, assembly GCA_038233455.1. Classification (GTDB taxonomy): domain Bacteria; phylum Actinomycetota; class Thermoleophilia; order Solirubrobacterales; family Thermoleophilaceae; genus JAAYBF01. The sequence goes on from JBBSLY010000025.1 coordinate 6,610, forward strand.
CACTTGGGCATCTCCCAGGGCTTGGGCGCGGCGTGCTCGCGCACCTCCCCGCCTGCCGCGGCCACGGCCTTCGCCAGCGCGGCCGGCGCCTTGCCGCGGGCGATCAGCACGAGCACGGTGTCGGGCGGCAGCGCCTTCAACCCGTCGACGAGCGGCTCGAGCGCGGGCGCCTTCCAGGCGTTGACCTCCTCGGCCAGGATGTAGCGTGTGCCGGTGGCGAACGTCAGCGCGAGCACCGACGCGACCACCTCCTCAGGCACGGCGCTCGCCGCGTGGAAGTGCTCGAGCGCGCCCGGGCCGTGCTCGGCTTCGGCGCGCTTTCGCACCCGCCCGCGCCACTGGTCGATCTTGGCGTCGTCGTCTCCGTGAACGAGGTAGGCGGGCTTGAGGTCTGTCACGGCGCCGAGTGTAGGCGCGCGGCCGGAGGGTGGCGCACGAGCGCGGCTGGGACCCGATGAGTGGGCGGCCACGGTCAGGGCCTCAGCCTCGGCGCCCGGTCCGCACGCTCATCGTGCCCGCCTCGACCGTGAGGGTGATCGTGCCGTCGCGGTCGGTGCGGTAGGTCGCGACCCCGGCCTCGTGAAGGGCGGCGATCGTGGTCGGGGTCGGATGCCCGTAGCCGTTGTCGGCGCCCACCTCGATCGCCGCCACCTCCGGACGTAGGCGGTCCAGAACCTCCGACAGCCCCGGATCGGCGCTGCCGTGGTGGGGAACCTTCATGGCGTCCACATCGGGCAGGACGAGCGGGGCGAGTGAGGGGCTCTCCGCGTCGGCGGAGAGGAGCAGGTCGAACTCGCCGGCGCTGACGACCGCCACCACCGCCCGCAGGTTGGGGTCCTCGGGCGGCGGGCCCGGAGGCCGCGCGGCCGGGGCGAGGATCTGGATCCGCAGGCCCCCCGCCCGCAGGGTCATTGGCGCCAGGGCTTCGACCCTGCGGATCCCGCGCTCGCGTGCAGCGCGCACGGTGGCGCGAAAGTCCGGGTCGGGGGTGCCGTCGCCGCCATCGACGAGCAGGTCCACCGGGTAGCGGGCGATCACCTCGGCGAGGCCCCCCTGATGATCCCGCGAGGCGTGGGTCATGACCACCGCCGACAGCCGGCGCACGCCCGCCTCGCGCAGCAACCGCGCGACCCTCGCCTCCGGCGGGCCACCGTCGAAGAGCACCGCGCCACCCGAAGGATGCTGGATCAGGGTCGCGTCGCCCTGGCCCACGTCTAGGAACGAGACGGTGAGCGCGGTGGGCGGCGCCGGGACGCCCGTGGCGCGGGCGAACACCAGCGCGCAGGCCGCCGCCAGTGCGCAGACCGTGGCCGCGCGCCGGGCCGAGGGCAGCCGCCTCCACGCGGCGGCGATCGGGGCTCGGGAGGTATCGGTGCGAGTCGCGAGGGCCGCCACCGCGATCGCCCCACCGGCGAGGGCGAGGTAGGCGACACCGACCGCCGCGGGCGAGTCGAGCGGCAGGGCCACCTGGCCGCCCGGCAGCTCGGCAAAGACCCTGGCGAGTGCGGCGAGCGCGCCGGTCAGGAGATCCAGCGGCAGGGCCAGAGCCCAGTTCACCAGGTCGGCTCCGGCGGCGACGAGCTCTCCCGCGCCGCCCGGCCGCTCGAGCCGGGGCCCGTCTCCGGGCGCCGGGAGCTCGCCCCCGCGGGCGCCCTGGCCGAGCAGCGCCCGGACCATGCCGAGCCACATGATCGGAGCGATCAACGGCAGCGCCACCACGTTGGCCGGCAGGGACGCGACCGAGACCTCGCCGAAGTGGTGGGCCAGCAGCGGGCCCGTGGCGAGCGTCGCGGACACCGTGATCGCGATGCCCTCCGCCAACAGGTGAGGCAGGCCCGAGAGCAGCGACCGGACACCCGGAGCGAGGACGAGGATGCCCCCCACGGCCGCGAACGAGAGCTGCCAGCCGGGGTCCTCGCCCGCCCTCGGGTTGACGGCGAGGGTCACGACCGCTGCGAGCAGGAGCGCATGCCATCGCGACGACGGACGCGACGCCGCCAGCGCCACCAGCGAGGCCGCCCCGGCGACGCCGGCCCGCTGGAGCGACGGCCCCGCCCCCGCGAGCGGCACGTAGAGCACGATCAGACCGACGGCGATCGCGATCCTCGCGGGGCGCGGGACCCGCAGCGCGGCGAGCACGGGAAACGCGAGCGCCACCAGCAGCATCACGTTCTGGCCGCTGACCGCCAGTACGTGAGCGAGACCCGATGCGCGGAAGTCGTCCCTGACCGCGGGGTCGATCGCCTCATCCTGGCCCAGCACCATCCCCCGCGCGAGCGCCGCCGACCCCGGCGAGAGCCCACGTGCGATGCCCGCCTCGGCGCGCGTGCGCACCGAGTCGACGACGCCCGCCACACCACCCCGGCGGTCGCCGGTGGGCTCGACACGGTCGGCATCCAGCTCGCCCGCCAACCCGCGGCGGCGCATGTAGGCGGCCAAGTCGAAGTCACCGTCCTCCGCTGCCTCCTTGGGCCGGATCCTGCCCGACAGCCGTACCTCGGCGCCGACGTGGGTGGCCGGCCCCGGTCGCATCTCACGCGGGAAGCGGACCAGCAGCTTGGCGCCGCGGGCCGGGCCCGAGCCGATCCTGACCTCGGCGCTCGTGCCGAAGGGACCCTCCCGAGGGGTGCCGACCAGGTTCGCGGTGGCGTCGACCGGGTCTCCTGCCACGAGCGATGCGCCCGGAGCGTCGATCGCCTCCAGCCGGGCCGCCCCCACAGTCCCGCCGATCAAGAGGGCAGCCGCACAGAGCACCGCCGCCCGGGGCGACCGGACGAGCGCGAGTGCGGCGACGAGCGCCGCCGCGAGTGCCAGGCGGGTGGCCGCCGGCTCGCCGGCGAGCGTCAGGCCGCAGGCCGCTGCCCCAAGGGCGAGATGGCGGCCGCGGGTGCGCGCCAGCTTCAGCGCGCGCTCGCTCAGGCCGGCGACCATGGTCACGGGGCGCGGCTCACGGCCTCACCGCCTCCTGCAACGAGGAGAAGCGCTTCTCCCCGATCCCGTCCACCTCCTGGAGCTGGCCGAGCGAGCGAAAGCCCCCGTTCTCGTCGCGGAAGTCGATGATCCGCTGGGAGAGCGTCGGCCCGATGCCGTCCAGCTGCTCGAGCTGCTCGACCGTAGCGGTCGTGAGGCTGATGGGAACCGCGCCCGGCTCGCCCGGGGCGGCGCTCGACGTACCGGGCAACGCCACCGCACCGGCGGCGCCGGGCGGGCCGCGACGGGGAACGATCACCTGCTGGCCGTCCTCCAGCAGTTGCGCGAGGTTCACGGCCGCGAGCTCCGCACGCCCGGTGGGCCCACCGGCACGGTGGATCGCTGCGGCCGCGCGCGACCCCTCCGGGACGCGGAAGAGGCCGGGGCGGCGCACCTCCCCGGCGACGTGCACGTAGAGGCCCCCGGCCGCCCCGCCCCGTCCGCGACCGGCCGCCTTACGGCCAGCCCCCTCCCCCACGGAGCCCGCCGCCGCGCTGCCGTCTACCCGGATCGGGACCGGCGACCGGCTCGCGTCCGGGCCGAACGCGCGCACGGCTGCGAGCACGACCAGCACCGCCACCACCCCCCAGGCGACCAGCTGCCATTTCGAGCGCTCGGGCACATCCGCGAAGCTACGCCGCCCCCACGCACAGGTGGCTCACGAGCGTGACGATCGGCTCGCCGCAGCGTGACGCTCAGCCCACCTCGAAACCCGTGAGCCCCTCCGGCTCCTCGTCGGCGACGTCCAACTCGTCGACGTCCGCCTGGCCCGGGCCCCGGCGACACAGCTCGACGAGCGCCTTCACCCCCTCCGGGTCGCCCTCGAACACCGCCTCCACGGTCCCATCGGAGCAGTTGCGCGCCCACCCAGCCACCGACCGCTCCTCGGCCTCTCCGCGCACCGTGTCGCGGAAGAACACCCCCTGCACGTCCCCGGATGCTTGTATCCGTACCCGTTTCAATTTGCTCCTCCTTCCGACGATGCACCTGCGATTACCCGCTCGGCCAGCAGCCCGAACGCCCGCAGGGAGAGCTCGAGATCGCGCTCTGACGTGTCCTCCTCGATCGCGTGGCTGACCCCCGCGATCGAGGAGCAGAAGACCATCGCCGCGGGGGCGACGGCAGCCACCTGCGCTGCATCGTGAAGCGCCCCGCTCGGCAGCGCTCGATCAGCCCCGCCGACCTCGGCGCAGGCTCGGCGCGCCTCCTCGACGAGGTCGCGGTCGAAGGGAGTCGGCGCGATTCGCCACAGCACCTCCGGCGAGGCCGTGCACCCCTCTTCCCGGGCTGCGGCGGTCGACA
>JBBSLY010000026.1:0-10834 GCA_038233455.1 Solirubrobacterales bacterium
CTGAGCGAGACGCTCTACACGCCGTTGCTGGTCGGCGCGCTGCTGGTCGCCTACCGACTGCTCGACGAGCCGAGGCTGAGATGGGCAGCGGCCCTCGGGGCGCTGATCGGGCTGGCGGCGCTCACGCGCAGCGAGGCGCTGCTCCTGGTCGTGGCGCTGGGCGTGCCGGTCGCTCTGAGCGTCCGGCACGGCTGGGCGCCGAGAGTGGGCGTCGTGGCGCTGGCCTGCCTCGTGACCATCGCCCCCTGGACGATCCGCAACTGGGACGCCTTCGGGCGGCCGGTGCCGATCTCGACCCAGGACGGAGCGCTGATCGCGGGCGCCAACTGCCCCGACACCTACTACGGCATCGACACCGGAGGGTGGAGCTTCGGGTGCCTGTCGGAGCGCGTGAACCTCAACGAGGCCGAGCAGAGCGACATCTGGCGCCGCGAGGGCATCGACTACGCCCTCGACAACGCCGGGCGGATCCCCGCCGTGGTCGGCGTGCGGCTGCTCAAGCTGCTCGACTTCCACGACCCGGCCTATCAGCTCCAGTTCGCGGAGGGCCGCGACCTCGAGGTCCAAAAGCTCGGCATCGGCGTCTACTACCTGCTGCTGCCCCTGGCGGTTGCGGGTGGCGTGCTGCTGCGCCGGCGAGGCGAGCCCCTGCGCGTGCTGCTCGCGCCGGTGGCGATGGTGCTGTTCTCGGCCGTCGCCTTCTACGGCGTCACCCGCCTGCGCCACGCTGCCGACATCGTGATCGTGGTGCTGGCCGCTGTCGCACTCGCCGAGCTGGGCGAGCGGATCGCCGCGCGGCGCAGGAGACGGACGGCGGTGCCGGCGTGACCCGCATCCGCACTCTGGGCGCGCGCCTCTGGGGCGCGGCCGCCGAGTGGAGCACCCGCCGCTGGGCGGCGCTGCTCTTCGTCGCCGCCCTCGCGCTGCGGGTCGCATTCGTGCTGGCGGTCCACCGAGAGTCGCTGGGGTTCAACGACACGCTCTTCTACCACTCGTCCGCCACGCTGATGGCCGACGGGCAGGGTTACGCGGACTTCAACGGCGCGCCCACCGCCCGCTGGCCGCCCGCCTACACGTTCCTGCTGTCGCTGCTCTACCGGGCCTTCGGGGCCGACTACCTGGCGGGCGAGCTGTTCAACGCCGTGATCGGCGCGGCCGCCGTGCCGCTGTTGATGCTGGTCGCGTTCAAGGTCTTCGGCCGGCGGGAGGCGATCGTGGCGGGTGCGCTGCTGGCGGTTTTCCCAGGCCAGATCCTCTACACGGAGGTCCTGCTGGCCGAGACCCTGTACGCCACGGCGCTGCTCGGGGTCTTCGCCCTGCTCTGCGTGCTCGCGCCCGAGAGGCGCAGAGCCGCTGTCGCGATCGGGATGGCCATCGGCCTGGCCACGCTCATCCGTGGCGAGGGGCCGCTGCTGCTGGCCATACCGCTGGCGGCCTGGTGGCCAGAGCTGGCCAAGCGTGAACTGGCAAAGCGCTTCGCGCTCGTGCTCGCGGCGACCGCACTCGTGATCGTGCCCTGGACCGTGCGCAACGCGATCGTGATGGACGACTTCATCCCGCTGTCCACCAATGGGGGCACCACGTTCTGGTCGGGACACAATCCGCGCGCCAACGGCGGGCCCACCTACGCGACGCCCGAGCTGCTGGCGCGCGCCGGGCCGGCCGGAGACGCGGGCACACCGCTCGCCCAGGAGTCGCTGCTGCGCCGCGAGGCGCTCGAGTTCATCGTCTCCAACCCACGTCGCGAGCTCGAGCTGATCCCGCTCAAGCTGCTGTGGCTCAACCGGGGCGACTCGGCCGCAATCGAGATCTGGATCAACACGGTCCAGGAGGGGCCCGAGCCGTTGTCCACCAGCAACACGGTCGTCCTCAGCGCGATCGCGGATTTCGCCTACTACGGGCTGCTGCTGCTCACGATCTTGTCGATCCTGCTGCTCTCCGAGCTGCGGCGCCTGCGCGTGACCCGGGGTGTGCTCGGCCTGTTCGCCGCGAGCCTGGTCCTGTACGGGTTCGTCCTGTACGGCAACTTCCGCTACCGGGCGCCGCTGGAGCCCCTGATGATCCTGCTGGCGGCGCCGCTGCTCGTGCGGCTGGGCAGGCTGGGCGACCGCCCCTCGCCCCCCGGGGAGCCCGCAGACGCGGCGGTGCGCACGGCGGCCCCTTCGCGCTGAGCCGCCGCCAGCTGCTCGCGCAGGTCGAAGGTCCGCTCACCCAGTGCCAGCACGAGTCCGGCCAGCAGGACCGCGTTCAGCGTCGCGGCGGGCATCTCCCAGAGCCAATCGAGCTGTGCGTGCACCAGCCACGCCGCAAGGCCCGCGGCGGCGCCCGGGGCGAGCACGTGGCGCTCACGCACCGCGCGCAGCGCCGCCACCCCCACTCCGCCGAGCACTAGGGCCAGCAGGGCCAAGCCCACCACTCCCAGCTCCGCGCCGGTCTCGAGCGTAAGCGAGTGCGCGTCCTGCACGGCCTCGCGGATCGGCCGCTCGCGCAGCCAGACCACGCGGAAGCTGCCCGATCCCTCACCCGCGAACGGATCGCCCGCCAGCATCCCCAGTGCCACGTCCCAGTACTCGTAGCGATTGCTGCCCGCGTTCTTGAGCCGCTCTGCACCCGCCGAAACGCCTGCCGGCGGGCTCTGGCTCGCGCCGGTGACCACGACGGCCGCGAGCACCAGCGCGACGATCACCACGGCGACGATCCCGGTCCCCCGCGGCAAGCGCACCCGCGTGCGGCGTTCGCGGTCTTCGGCGTCGCGGCCCGCCAGCCGCTGTGTCACGAGCGCGGCAAAGAGCGAAAGCGCCAGCAGCCAGCAGAGCATCGCGAGACCGGCACGCGGGGTGGTGGGCGGCGTCTGCACGCTGCTCATCAGCCAGGCACCGCAGGCGGCCGCCGCCGCGGTCGCTATCCCCAGCGCGGCGGCCGACAGCTGCGACCGCGCGGGGGCGCTGAGCACCACCACCAGCACCCCCACCGCCAGGGCCGCCAGAGCCCCGCGCGACAGGGTGAGGTAGATCCCGGCCCCGAGCCAGGGCGCGGCCGCCGCGGCCGCCAGGCGCATCCAGGCCGCGCGCTGCCAGGTTCCCGCAAGGCGGATGGCCAGCACCAGGCCCACCGCCAGCACGCTGCCCTCCGCGTTCCAGTAGGTCAGCGGCTGGTCCAGGCGGCCCTGCGCGGAGCGGCTGTCGATCAGGTCGACGAGGCCGGGCGCCAGACGCTCCGAGAGGCCGTAGACCACGATCGCCAGTGCACCCGCCACGAGCGCCGGCTCGACGACGCGGGCCGCCCGCGGATCGCGCAGCAGCGCGATCGCCGCGATCAGCACGCCGGCATAGAGGACGAGGCGCTGCGTGTCGTGCCACGCGGGACCGGCCAGCGGCGCCCAGAGCGTCGAGGCGAGCACCCAGGCGCCGAGCCCCAGCAGCCCTCCGACCGCCGCGCGGGTGGGGGCACCGCGGGGAATCGGCCGGTCGGCCGCGACCGCGACGAAGCCGACCCCGATCCACGCCACGATGGCGGCCACCAGGCGGGCGCGATCGAAGAAGCCTCCTGAGAAGAAGGCGATCAACGTCGGGCCGGCCAGCAGGACCGCGGTGGAGATCCGAAGCACGGCGGCCCTCATCTCGCGGGCACCCTACTCGCGGGAAGGGTGCAGTCCGGAAGGAGGCCCGGCCGGCCGGGATACCCTGAGCGACGTGCCCCGGCCGCGGCTGCTCGTGCTCCTGTACGCCGCCGGCGTCCTGATATCGGCGTTCACCATGCTGCGCGGCATCGACCCCTTCGACGAGGGCCTGATCCTCTCAGCGGCGGCGCGGGTGGCCGATGGTCAGCTGCCCTACCGGGACTTCCCGTGGCCCTACGGCCCCGGCCACCCCTACCTGCTGGCCGGCGCCTCCGAGGCGTTCGGAGAGTCGCTGCTGTGGTGGCGGATATTGCGCGTGGCCTGCGATGCGGGGGTGGCGCTGCTGGCCTTCGTCCTGGTCCAGCGTTTCGTCGGGGTGCGGTGGGCGCTGGTGGCCTGGCTGTGCGCGGCCTGCGCCATGGCGCAGCCGGTGAGCGCCAACCCGGTTCCGGTGGCGCTGCTGGCGGGACTGGCGGCGTTCGCCGTGGCCACCGCGCCCCAGCCGCCCCGGCGCTGGTGGCTCTGGAGCGGCCTGCTGATCGGCGTGGCAGCAACGTGGCGGTTGGACTTCTCCCTCTACGCGGGCGCCGCCGTGACGGCGGCGATGCTGCTGCGCCCTTCGAGCGAGGCCCGACGCGCACGGGCGCCCGCGGTGGCGGCCTTCGCCGCGACCGCCGGCCTCGCGGGGCTGTTGGCCTACGCCCCGTTCATCGTTGCGGCCGGTCCGGGCGACATGTACGAGGAGCTGATCGCCAAGAGCGCCCGCGAGCGCGACTACTGGACCCTTCCGTTCCCGCTCTCCTATCCGGGGTCGCTGCGCGCCTGGCCGCCGGCAGCGTTGGCCGAGGACGCAAAGGACGTGCTCGGCTTCTACGTGGCGCTGCTGGCCGTGATCGGCTTCGCGGCGGTGGCGCTCGGCGAGGCGCTCGGGTGGCGCCGCCGCCCGGCCCGCGCGTCCTGGACGGTCGCGGGCGTGCTCGCGCTGGGGGCGGGCACGCTGCTCTACCTGTTCTCGCGCACCGACGAGTTCCACGCCAACCCCGCGATCGTGGCGCTGGCCGTGGCGCTGCCGCTCTGTGTCGCCCGGGCGCGAGCGCTAGGCGGCTTGCCGGGGCGCGCTCTCGCGGGCCTCGCGGCGGCCGTGCTGGCCCTGTTGGTCACATACGGCGTGGCGAACCGCGTGTCGGCGCTGGTGCGACCGCTGCCCTACGAGCCGCTCGCGCTCGAGGTCGCCGATGGGGTCAAGGCCGCCCCGAAGGATGCGCGCGCCCTGCCCGCCGTGGTGGACTTCGTGCAGGCCACCGTCCCCCCCGGTGAGCCGATCTACGCGGCCACCGCGCGGTCTGACCTGGTCGCGTTCAACAATCCCCTGCTCTACGTCCTCACCGACCGACCGAACGTGCTCGATCGCGACGTGGGCCTCTTCGCACTGGCGTCCGCCCAACGGGAGATCGTCGCCGCGCTGCGGCGCGAGCGGCCCGGCGCCGTCGTGCGGTGGACCGCCCCGATCTCAGCGCGGGAGGAGGAGAACCTTCGTGGGCGGTCCAGCGGATCGCGGCTCCTCGACCGCTACCTCGACGAGCGGTACCGCGTCGCGCTGCGCCGCGGCGAGTACGAGGTTCTGGTCCCGGCGGGGTAGGCACCTACCGCAGAGGCCGCGCCAGCCCGCCGCGGCGCCTGGGGGCACGCCGCGCGGCCATCGCGCGGGCGTCCGGCGGCGGTGGCCCCAGGTTGCGCCCCGCCCTCGCCGCCTCGACATGGCGCGGGAACTCGTGCCGGAACGCCGCTACGTCGAAGCGGCGAGCGTTCTCGACGCACGCGGCCGGATCGACGGCGAGCGTGTCGAATGAACTGACTGCCTCGACGAGCTCGTCGACACCCCCCGACCAGAGCTTCCCCGTCACCCCGTCGGCCACGGTCTCGATCGCACCTCCGGACCCGGCGGCGATGACCGGGCGCCCGGCAGCCTGGGCCTCGACGGCGGCGATGCCGAACTCCTCGACCGAAGGCACCACGAGCGCGCGACAACTCGACAGCAGGGCAGCCACCTCCTCGTCGCCAACCCGTCCGGTGAAGCGCACGGTGGGGCCCGCGAGGGAGCGCAGGGCGCGCCTCTGGGGGCCGGCACCGACCACCACCAGCGGCAGCCCTAGGCGGTTGAAGGCCTCCACCGCAATGTCGATCCGCTTGTGCGACATCAGCTCCGAAAGCACCACATAGTGGTCGCCCACCTCCCCGGGGCTGAGCCGTCCGGTGTCCACCGGTGGGTAGACGACATCGGACTCGCGGCCGAAGTAGGTGCGGATCCGGGCCTGGGTCGTGCGTGAGTTCGTCAGGTAGCGGTCGACCCGCTGGGCGGCGACCCAGTCCCACATCCGCCAGCGCCGAAACAGCGCGCCGAGCAGCACGCGGCTGAAGGGATCGGTCGTCTCGGCGAGCGCGCGGCGGCGCTCGTTCCAGGCGTAGCGGAAGGGGTTGTGGCAGTAGCAGACGTGCACGGCCCGCTCCTCGCAGATCACGGCGTGCGCCCACGCGCTCGAGCTCGAGATGACCAGGTCGTAGCCGCGCAGGTCGAACGCCTCGATCGCGGCCGGGTAGAAGGGCAGGAACGCGCGGAAGTTGCGCGAGTTCGGTCGCAGGCGCTGCAGGAACGAGGTGTGAACGTTGCGATGTGCGAGGCGCCCCTCGGTGCCCCGCTCGTCGTAGATCGGAGTGAAGATGTCCGCGTCTGGATACAGCGCGCAGATCTCGAGGAAGACCCGGTCGGCGCCGCGCAGGCTGACCATGAAGTCGTGGACGAGCGCCGTCCGCGGCGCGGACGCGTCTGATGCATGGGCCCCCACTCCGCCGATTCTATGGCTAGGCTGTGACCCATGCTCCGCTCGCTAAAGGCCGGACCGCTCTGCGCCGTCCTCGCCACCGCCGCCCTCGCTCTCCTGCCCGGCGCCGCGTTCGCTCAGGGCGCGGGCGATGACCAGTACGCCGACCCATTCGGCGACATGCCCGTCGAGCAACAGGCGGCGCCGCCCGCGGGTACGGAGACCCCGCCACCGAGCGGGGACTGGAACGGCGGCTCTGACACCGCGGGCACCACCGAGGCGGTCCCGGTCGCCGCCGAGACAGACACCACGATCGAGGACAGCTCGACCGAGGACGTCGCGGCCGCCGGGACGGCGCAGGAGCTTCCCCGCACGGGCCTGCCGGCCCACCTGCTCGCGCTCGTCGGCCTGACCCTGCTGGCCTGTGGCACGCTGATCCACTTCGCGGTGCTGCGTTTCGCACCGAGCTCCAGCTATGCGCGCGCGGTCGGGATGGGCCCGCTGCACACCGCGCCACGACCGCCCGGCTTCGAGCCGCTGGTGGCCCGGCGGCGCCTCAGGCGCTCGCGGCGCTGACCTCGGTCACCCCGGCCCGGCCGCGCAGGTAGGCGGCGAGTTCGGCGAGCAGCCGCCGCTCGAGGGCCCACGTGAGCGCGGCCGCCACGGCGGCGAACGCCGCGAGCTCGGGCAGCGTGCCCGGGTCGAGGGTCGAGCGCAGCAGGAGGGTCGCCGCGGTGGCGGTAGCCACCGGGGCAAAGCCGCGCAGCGCCAGCGCGGCCAACTCCACCTGCCCGAACAGCCGCCGCACGTAGCGGCGTCTTACGGCCAGCATCGCCAGCGAGGTCGCGATGCGTCCCACGACGAAGCCCTTGGCGCCGTAGAGGAACAATCCGGGCACGGCCAGCGCACAGAACGTGACTGCCATCGCGAGCGACTCGACCGCCTGGGGCCGCGAGTCGCCACGGGCGCGGTAGAAGGAGAACCACCCGTAGCCCACCTGCTGCAGCGCCGCGGCCACCGCGAGGCCCTGGATCAGCAACACGGCGGGATCCCATTCCGAGCCGAGCACGTGCTGCACGAGGTCCTCGGCGAACAGCGCCAGCGCGGCGCAGAAGGGCACGGCCCAGATCATCGTCACCCGACTCGACTTCTCGAACAGCTCGCGCTGGGTCGCAGGCCGGTCGAGCACAGCGCAGATAGCCGGGTAGATCGTGGTGGCCACGATCTGGTCGGCGCGGTCCGCGTAGCGGGTGAGGGTGGCGGCGAGCGTGATGAATCCGGCGGCCGCGAGCCCCGCGTCCAGATCGAAGGCGAACACCTGGCCCTGCAAGACCAGCAGGGTGGCGAGGGCGGTGGCGAAGATCGGCCACGAGAAGCGCAGGTACCGCCGGGCCGTGGCGCGATCGAGCCGCGGGCGCAGCCGGTAGGGCGAAAGCGCCAGGGTCGCGATCACCGCCACCGTGTTGCCCACCAGCGGCCCGATCACGAGCGCCCAGACGCTGCCGGTGACCGCAGCCAGGGGCACGGTGACGGCGAACGTAGTGGCCGGGATCGAGAACTGCAGCAGGCGCAGGCGCAGGAAGTCCATCCGCCGGAAGAAGATCCACTGGGGAGCCTGGAGCGCGAAGGCGACCGGCAGGTAGGAGACGGCCAGCGTCAGACCCAGGAGGCGCCCGTCGCCGTAGGCATACGCGATCAGCGGCGCCAGCGAAGCGATCAGCAGCGTGAACGCAACCCCGATCGACAGCTCGAGGCCGAAGGCCCTCTGGAACTCCTCCTCCTGGTCGGCCTCCGACTGCTGCACGAAGGCCTCGTCGATGCCCACCCGGCGCAGCTGCACGATCGTCATCGCGGTCGTGGTCACGATGCCGTAGAGACCGATCGCCACCGGGCCCAGCAGAGCCGTGACGATCAGCCCCTGGATCAACGCGAGCCCCTCCCCGCCGCCCAGGAAGACCGCGTTCAGGGCCCCGCCGCGGGTGGTGCGCTCGCGCAGCTGCTCGGTGGGAAAGCTCAGCCTCGGCGACGTCGCGGCCTGCGCCCGGGGCGCCGGGTCGTCAGGTGCATCCTCAGTCACCAGCGCCTCCGCAGCCCGGCGACCGAACCCTCGAGGAGGCCGCGTGCCTTTGCCCAGGCGAGCCCGGCCCGCAGGCGCGACCGGCGCACCAGCGCGCTCTTGAACATGTGGGCGACGTCGATCGCGCCCCAGCTCCACAACCAGACGCCGCCCAGTGGATCCCCCGTCCGCAGGTGCTTGGCCGCGAACCCCGACCAGGCCCTGAGATATCCGCGCTGGAGCGCCGCCAGCTCGTTGGGGCTGCGCCACTGCTCGTGGCGCGCGCGGATCTCGGGGCTGAGCACCGCTACCCCGCCGGAGCGCAGGAGGCGGTAGTTGAAGTCCATGTCGTCGGCGGCCGGGAAAGCCGCGACGCCGGGGCCGAGGCGCTCGTCCCATCCCCCCAGGCGCTCGGCCGTGGCGCGGCGGACGGCGAAGAGCACGCCGAAGCCGATCGTCCCGGGGAGGGTCCAGCGCCCCGCAACCACCCGTTCACGCTCGACCTCGAAGGTGGTCACCAGTGGTAGACCGTCCTTTCGGGGTCGCCCCCCCGGCCCCACGTGGCCGCTCACCCAATCGGCCTCGGGGTGGGCGGCCAGCCGGCCGAGCAGCGCCCGGCCGAAGCCCTCTTCGACCAAGCAGTCGTCGTCGACGAAGGCGATCCACTCCGATCGGGTCTGGCCGAGCGCGACGTTGCGGGCGCGCGAGAGTCCACGGCCCGGGTCGGCGATCACCCGGACGCCGAGGTCCGAGGCCGGATCGGGGCTCTGGTCGATCACCACCAGCTCGAAGCCCGCTTCGGTCTCGCGCTCCAGGGCAGCCACCGCAGTGCGCAGCCGCTCGGGGCGGTCACGAGTGCAGACGGCCACTGTCAGGCTCGGGGTCGGCGGCGCCACAGTGGTAGTTTCGCGGTTCTTGTCCGAGCCCCCGCAGGCGCTGTTCGTGAGCTATTCCGCGGTGCTCGGCGGGGCGGAGCGGATCCTGCTCGACCGGGCCGCGGCGCTGAGTGGGCCCGCCGCGGTGGCCTGCCCGTCCGGCCCGCTGGCGAATGCCGCGCGCGTCGCCGGCCTCGCGACCGTGCCGCTGAGCCGGCGGCGCCCGGAGCTGCGCGGCTCGGCTCGCGACCGGGCCGCGGCGCCGCTGCGCCTGGCCGCGCTCGCCGCAGAGGTCCGGCGCGCGATCCGCGAGCTGGAGCCCCGCTGCGTGATCGGCTCGAGCATGCGCGGCGCGCTGGTGGCCGCCGCCGCGCTGGCCGGGACGCGGTCGGCCCCCCCGCTGGTGTTCTGCCACAACGACTTCGTGCCCTCGCCCGGCGTCCGAGCGGCCGTGCGCGTCGCCGCCGGGCGGGCCGCGCGGATCGTGGCCCTCTCCCACGCCACGGCCGTGGACCTCGACCCGACCGGACGGCTGGGCGTGAAGGTGATCCATCCCGGCGTGGACCTGGACCGCTTCGAGCCCGCCCCGCTGCCGCAGGGCCCACCGCGCGTTCTGGTGCTGGGCGCGATCGTCGCCTGGAAGCGCCCCGACCTTGCGATCGAGGTGGCCGAGCTTGCCGCGCGCCGGCTGCCGGGGCTGAGCGTGCAGCTGGCGGGCGAGCCGTTCGGTGCCGGAGGCCGCGAGCTTGCGCGGAGCCTCGAGCGCCGCGCCGCCGCCAAAGACGTGGCCGCTCTGCGAGGCGGAGTCGAGGACGTGCCCGGCGCCCTGGCCGCGGCGACGTGCCTGCTGCACTGCGCCGATCGCGAGCCCTTCGGGGTCGCGATCGCGGAGGCGCTCGCCGCGGGGCGCCCGGTGGTGGCGCCCGCCGCGGGCGGACCACTCGAGCTCGTGGACGCCAGCTGTGGTGCGCTGTATTGGCCCGGCGACGCCGCGGCGGCCGCCGAAGCGCTGGTCGGGGTGGTTGGCCGGGCCGGCGAGCTGGCCCCGGCGGCGCGCGCGCGAGCCGAGCGGCTGTTCGACGGCCGCGCTTCGGGCCGGCGCTTCCGCGAGCTGGTGGACGCGCTGACGTGAGTGCTGCGGTGGCGATCAACGCCCGCGCGGCCGTGCGTTCCCAGGTCGGGGGGGTCGAGCGGGTCGCGCGCGAGCTGGCGCAGCGGTGGCCCGCGCTACGACCCGACCGCTATCGGGTGATCGCGCCCAGGCCGGCGCTGGCACACAGGCGCGGGCACGTCTGGGAGCAGGCGGTCCTGCCGGCGCTGGCGCGCGACTGCGAGCTGATCCTCTGCCCCGCCAACCTGGCTCCGCTGGCGAGCCGCGCAAACGTCGTCTCGATCCACGACGTGGCCCCCTTTCTCGGGGATTGGTATGGGTCGGTATACGGGCGCTGGCATCGGACGCTGCTGC
>JBBSLY010000027.1:0-10758 GCA_038233455.1 Solirubrobacterales bacterium
ACCCCTGCGGGGTTCCCGTTCGCCACACACCTTCGGGCCGAGGGGCAGTCAGACCGTGCTCCTCCTAGCCGTCGGAGTTCTCCAGTCACTCCTCCCACCGTCCCCGAGCTCGAAGTGCCTGCGTGCCCACAGCGTTCCGAGCGCAGCGACGACGAGCAGGACGACACTCGTCCATTGAGGAACCGAGAGCCCGAGCGCGAGCTCCGCGCTGTCGAGGCGGAAGAAACCCTCCACAAAGCGCCCGGCTGCGTACAGGGCGACGACCGCCCACACGAGCATGGTCGGGCGCCGGAACCTGTGCCGAAGCGGCCAGAGGAGCGCGAAGATCGCCGCGCCGAGGATGACTTCATAGAGCCCGCCCGAGTGGAAGGCGAGCATGGGGTCCGGCGTGGCGGCCTCGGGGTGACTGTTGCGTACGGCGAGGAAGAAGCTCGACGGCGGGCCGTAGTGCTCGCCGTTGATGACGTCCCCGACGCGTCCTATCGCAAGGCCGAGGGGAAAGCCGACGGCCGTCGCGTCGAGGTAGCGCAGGCTGAGGCCCGCGCGCGTGACGTAGACGGCGATCGCCACCGCGACGAGCACCACGCCCCCGTTGAGCGAGAAGCCGCGCGTCCCGATCCACGCCCCCGGATCGGCTATCTCGCCGCTCTCGATCAGGTAGAGCAGCCGAGCGCCCACGATCCCGAAGGCGACGAGCATCAGCGCGAGCGTCGACAGGCGATCGACGTCGAGCCTCAACTCGCCCGCGTGGCGCGCGGCCGCGATCCCGCCCACAAGGACCCCCACCGCGATCGTGACCCCGTGCCAGGCGAGCGTGACCGGGCCGAGCTGGACCTCAGGGTCGATCCCGATCTCGATCACCGACAGAGCGCTCACCGGACTAGAGCGACTGCCAGAAGTTGAGTCCGAGCTCGCTCAGCGCGCGCTGAGCCTCGATGTTGAGGCGGAAAAGCTCTCCGGAGAGAACCAGCCCGCCCATGGCCACGAGCACGAGACCCGAGGCGACCTGGACCACCGGATAGCGCCGCCGCAGCCAGGCGAAGCGCTGGGTGCTGGCGGTGTACGCCAGCGACGAGAGGAGGACTGGCACGCCGAGCCCGGCGGAGTAGATCGCGAGCAGGACGGCTCCCTGACCGACCGTCGCCTGGGTCGAGGCAAGCCCGAGCACAGCTCCGAGCGTCGGTCCCACGCACGGCGTCCAGGCCACGGCGAAGGCGGCTCCGCCTACGACAGGACCTCCCCGGCTGGCCCGTGCCATGAGCCCGGGCGGGCGCCACTCCCGGTTCAGGCGGACGACGGCGACCGAGGCGATGAACAGCAGCCCCATGGCCACGATGAGCACGCCAGCGATCGTGTTGAGGGTGTCGCGGCTGTCGAAGAGGAGCGCGCCGAGTGCCGTCGCCGTCAGCCCCAGAAAGACGAAGATCGCCGAGAACGTGCCGACGAAGGCGAGGCTCCGGCCGAGGACCCGCCGATCGAGGCGGCGCGCATCGCCCGGCGCCGCTCCGCCGACAGCGGCGAGATACCCGGGCACGAGCGGAAGGCAGCACGGCGAGACGAACGAGACGAATCCGGCGGCGAAGGCCAGGGCCATGCCCGGGGCGTCGACCACCGGCTAGGAGCGCTCGGCTTCGTCGAGGAGAACGCCGAGGTCGTGGGCGATGTCGGCCGGAGGAACCGGCGTGCCGGCTGAGAACTTCGTGCGCCAGCGCCCGCGGGCATCCACGAGCCACATGTTTGAAGTGTGACGGCTCTGATCGCTGGCGGAATCCTGCGAGCCAACGTAGTAGCTATCCCAGACCGGCTCGAGCTTCCGCGTCGAGCCGACGAGGAAGCGGAAGTTGTCGGGAAGGTGGTGACGACTCAGCCAGCGCCTCGCTGCCGCGGGCGTGTCGCCCTTGGGCTCGACGCTGACGGCGAGGATCGTGAGATCGTCTGCCCGAGGGCCGAGCTGCTTGAGCGCCTGGCGCAGCCCGGCGGCGATCGTCGGGCAGGTGTCGCCCGGCGGGCAGTTCGTGTAGAGGAAGGTCACGAGGTAGGGGCGACCGGCGAGCTCCCGGGTGTCGACGGTTTCCCCGCGGGCGTCTGAGAGCCGGAAGTCGGGAGCGGGGCGGCCGTCGATGCCCTCGGGCAGCTTGCTGCCTCGGAATGGGCCGGTCCGCGGTTCGGACTGTGCGAGCGGACCCGCCGTCAACGCGGCTCTCGCGCCGGAGCGCTCGAGTGCAAGGTACACGAGCGCACCCGCCCACGCGACAAGCAAGGCGGTTAAGCCAACGAGCAGCGGGCGGCGAAACCGGGCCATCACCTCAGACCTGTGTGCGGAGGCTCCAACTGGCCCCGCCGTCGGCCGAGCGCATGATGCGGTTGTCAGCCAGAGCTACGTACAGCTCAGCCCCGGCGGCCATGAAGGCGACGGGCTCGCCGGGGACGTCGCCTGCGGGACGGAAGCTCCGTCCACCGTCCGAGCTCGCGGCGACCTTACCCTCCTGATCGAGGAGGAAGAGGCGGTCGGGCGCGGGCCAGGCGACGAGGGCGATCTGCTTCCCGAGTGACCGCCAGGTCTGGCCGCCGTCGCCCGAGGCGAAGAGTCCCGAGTCGGTGGAGGCGATCAAACGGTCGGGGTCGCGCGGGTCGAGGGCCAGGTCGATCAGGGGGCCGGGCGGACGCTGCTCCTTCCAGGTACGGCCCGCGTCGCGGCTCACGAGGAAGCGGCCGCTCGAGCTGTCAGAACCGTAGACGCGAGTGCCTGCTCCCCGCAAGACGTGGAAGTCGACCTCGCCGAGCAGGGAGACCGGCCGGAAGGTCTGGCCGGCATCGCTCGAGACGATCAGCCCGAGATTCGACGGCAGGTTCTCGGAGTCCCCCGGATGGCCCGAGCCGAGAAACCGGTCTGGCCCGACGATCGAGAAGCCCATCACGTCCTTGCCGCTGCTCCCGACCGGACGAGCCTGGGCCTCGCCGCGCGCCGCCCGGAAGAGCCCGTTGTGAGAGGCCACGAAGACGGCGCCGTCGGCGGGATTGACGCCGAGGCCGTGGACGTGGCCCCCACCCTCGGAGGCGAGCGACTCCCCGACGCCGCTCCCTCCGCCTCCGCCGGGGCCGCCGCTCGAGAAGGCCACCACGAGCGCGGCGACAGCAGCGACTACGAGCACGACCGCTGGAAGGTAGCCCCGCCACGTCTTGCGCCGCTCGCCGGCGAGCGGCGCTCGTTCGTCCTCTCGTCCGACGCGCTCGTGCTTGTCCTGTCGCGTCGCCATCTACGAGCAGTGTAGTAGCCGCATTACTCGACGAGCTCCAGCTCGAAGGCGGGTCCAGCACCGTCGCGGTCCACCCGGGCTGGATGCCCGGAGCGAGCAGCCTCGATGCCCTCTCGGAGCTCCGTCGCCGACGCCGCCCCAACGATGTGGGCGACGACGTTCCCGTCGGCGTCGAGGAAGAAGGTCTCGGGAAGCCCGACCAGACCCCACCGGCGGGCGACCTCGTTGCCGGGATCCCGGACGTTGAGGTAGGAGATCCCGAACTCCCGCAGGAACCGACGTGCGTCTCCGAGGATGTCCTGCTGGTTCAGGCCGACGAACAGCACTCCCCGGTCGCGAGCTTCCTGCCAGGTCCGCTCGAGCACCTGCGCCTCCTCCCGGCACGGGTCACACCAGGAGGCCCAGAAGTTGACTACCACCGGTCTTCCGCGCACCTCCCGGAGGTCGAGGCGCCGATCGCCGAGCGCCAGACCGAGAGCACGCGCCAGGCGAGGACCGAGCTTGCCCTCGCGCAAGACCGCCAGATCGAATCCGGGCGCCTCGACGGCCTCCGACTGGGCCAGGGCCTCGTCGATCGTGGGCTGAGGCGCATCGGCGAGGAGGCCGTAGGTCAGGGCGGCGAGGACCAAGACCGGCAACGACACGGCGCCGACCCTTCTCAGGATGCGCAGATGTGACCTCGTGTGACTTGTGCTCCGGCCTGTGGCCGCCTCCGGGGCGTCGTCCGAGGATGCCATTGCTCAGAGCTGGCGTCGGGCCCACGGTATCGAGCCTCCGCCGTAGCGATGCTCATCCTGACGGGCGCCCCTGGGGCGTGCCCATCCCGTGCATCCCGCCCATCATGCGCCCCATCATGTCGCGCATGGGTCCGGCCAGGTCACGGGTGCTGGCGTCGCCGTACCACGCCTTCAGGTAGCCCTCCATCTCCCCGATCTCCGCCGACTGCTCGTCGACGATCACGCGGGCTAGTCCCTTCAGCTCGTCGTGCTCGGCGTTCTCGAGCGCGTCCTGGCCCATCTCCAGGGCGAGCTGATGGTGGGGGATCATCATGCGCAGGAACATGCGATCGGTGTGTTCACCGCCCATCATCGCCCCGCGCCCCATCATGCCCATGCCGCCCATGCCCTCCCCCATCGACTTCATACCGCCCATGCCCATCATCGGGGCAGCGGCCCCGGGGTACCACTGCTTGCGCCATCTCTCCATCTGCTGAATCTGGCGCTTCTGACTCGCCTGTATGCGTCGCGCCAGGTCGCGCAGCTCAGGCCGACGCGAGTCGGCGATCATTCCCGCCGCGGACATGATCGCTCCCCGATGGTGCATGATCATCTCGTCGATGAAGCGCAGGTCGTAGGGGGCCTTGGGATCGGCGACGCCCATGAAGGGGGACTGCGCCTTCGGGCGCTCCTGATCACCGGTCGCGACAGCGACACCTACACCTACCACCAGCCCCAAGACGCCGATGACCGCGAGGGTGACGCCCAGGCCTTTTCGTCGCGTGCGCTTCATGAGCAGCCTTTCGTCGAGACATATCTACTACACCGGCTAGTACGATAGCAGCCCGGCTCGCGGGCGGGCGCCCTCTCAGCCCGGGCCGTACAGCCCTCGGTTACGGCCAGCCTGCTCCCTCACGGCTTCCGGGCGACGCCGCGGATGTGTGGCAGAGCCAGCAGCGGAACGGGCGCGAAGGCAAAGCGCTCGCAGTGCTCGACGACGAAACCGGCGCGCTCGATCGCGCTCCCTGTGTCACGGGCCATGTGGCAGCCGCCTCCTACGATCGGCCAGAAGGTGGCATCGGCGGCACCCTGGATCCTCGCCGCGCGCCGCTTCCGGGACACGACGTGCTCGTAGAAGCGCAGCTCCCCACCGGGACGGATGACCCGACGAAGCTCCTGCAGCGCTGCATCCTGATCGGGCACTGAACAGAGCACGAGCGAGGCGACCCCGGCATCGACGGAGGCGTCCTCGAGCGGGAGCCGCTCGGCGACGCCGCCGACCACCCGCACCGACACGGCGGCACCGCCACCGGCCTCGGCGGCTCGCTCCCGGAGATAGCTCTCCGGCTCGACGGCCACGACTTCGCGCACGGCCTCGGGGTAGTGGACGAAGTTGAGCCCGTTGCCCGCGCCCACCTCGACCACCCGCCCCGAGAGGTCGGCCAGGAGCTCGCGCCGGTGCTCAGCCTGGCCCCGACCCTCGGCCTTCGACCCGACGCGGGCATAGAGCCGGGCGAAGACCGGGTGGTGGATGCTCGCTGCCTCTTGGCCCATGCGTCTCCCTTCCGATCGCTTGCCCTTGATATACTACGCTCCATCGTAGCTATCGCCGCACGCGCCTTGACTGGAACACGAGAAGGGAGCTAATGTGGAGGCACTGATCCTCACTCTCGTCCTGTTGGCCTGCCCGGTCGGCATGGGCGTGATGATGTGGTTCATGATGCGGGACAAGAAGACGGGATCCGCGCACTCGGGCGCCCGCTCGGAGTCGGTCGCCGACCTGCGTGAGGAGCAGAGGCGGATTGCGGCCGAGATCGACCGCTTGAAGGAGGTGCGGGTCGAGCCCGAGGCGTCGTCCACCGACCGACCGCGCCCGGAGGGCGCCTGACCGATGCCTGAACTCCTCCTCGTGGCGACTGTCCTGGCCGCGGGACTCGCGTGCCCGGCAATGATGTGGTGGCAACATCGGCGCGGCAGACACGCACCCTGCTGTCGGGAGGGGCGCTCGGAGGTGGCCTCCCTCGAGTCGCTCCAGGAGCGCCAGGCGGCGGTGTCGGCACGCATCGCCCAAGTCGAGAAGGAGATGCGGCTGGGGTAGCAGCGTCTTCCTCGTCCTCGCGCACGTCACGCGCGTCGGTGGCTCGGGTTCTTCTCTTACCGAGCCGTTCTCTGAGCCCCGCCCTGCTTGGGCCCGAGCACACGTCCGCTCCTCGCGGCGACCAGACCCTGGCTCATCTGCTCGGACGAGACCACGCCGATCACGTGTCCGACCACCTGTCCCCTTGCACTGATGAAGAAGGTCTCGGGGAGCCCCGTCACACCCCACCGGCGGGCGGTGCGGTCGGTCGGGTCGCGCACGTTGAGGTAGGAGATGTCGAACTCGCGCATGAAGGCGCGAGCGTCCCCGGTGATGTCCTGCATGTTGATCCCGAGGAAGAGGACGCCTCGATCCCGCTGGTCCCGCCAGCTCCGCTCGAGCAGCGGCGCCTCCTCCCGACACGGAACGCACCAGGACGCCCAGTAGTTGAGTACCACCGGAGCTCCCCGCAACTCCTGGACGTCGACGCGACCGTCGGCGAGCGCCGGCGCAAGCGAGCGCGAGAGGCGAGACCCGAGCTCGCCCCGCTGAAGCACTGGGAGGCTCAGCTCGGGCGGGGAGCTCGGTTTGCGGCGCGCGAGGGCCTGGTCGAGGCGGTCTTCCGGAGCCTGTGCAAGGAGTCCCCAGGCCAGGAGGCCGACGAATAGGCCGAGGAGGAGAACGGCGGCGCCCCGCAACGCGAGATTGCGCCGCCTGCCACCTAGCTCGATGCTCGACCGCCCGGTCAGCCGTCGCAGCTCGGCTCGACACGCCGCCGCCAGAGTGCCCCCATGCCCGCTAGGACCACGACGAGCATCAGAGCCATGCAGCTCTGGACGACCACGGCCAGCACCTCCACCCGAAGGCCCGCGGCCGCGACGTCCGCCACGATCGCCATCCCGGCGGTTCCCCCGATCGCGAGGAGGGAGAGGACGAGGATCCGAGGCTCAAGCCGCCACCGGGTAGAGGCGCCGCAGAGATGGTCGACGCGCTCCGGAGCTATAGCGACGGTACCCTCGGGGTGGTCGCTGGTCCCGAGCTTGATGAGCGCGGAGGCGAGCGCGGCCGGACCCGCGACCCGAACGGCCGCCTCGTCGGCCGCCAGCTCGGCGAGCTCGGCGTAGCGCCGCTCGAGGTGCCGCAGCGCGGGAACGAAGAACAGCGCATCCGCGAGAACGCGTGCAGCAAGCAGGCGTAATGGATCGCGGCGGCAGACGTGGTGCCCTTCATGCGCCATGACGGCGCGCAGCTCGGCTGCGGAAAGCCCATTACGCGCCGCGGCCGACAGGAAGACCCGCGGGCGCAACAATCCAGCGCAGAAGGCCTGCGGGCGCGGACTCTGAAACACCCCTGCGGAAGAACCCGCCAAGCGCATTTCGACGGCGAATCGAAGGCGCGAGTGCACGCGGGTATGAGCCAGGGCGTGCACAAGAACCGATCGAAGCCCGCGGGCGAGCACGAGCACCCCCAGCGCGGCAAGGATAAGGAGCGCCCCCGCAAGCGGGGAGATCGCCGTCGGCAGGAAGCGCCCGCACGCTGCGAGGAGATCCTCCAGGGAGGGCGGAGCGAGGCTGAGCTTGGGAAGAGCGCTGCCCAGGACGACGATCATGGTGAGGACGCCGAGAGCGCCGAGGACCAGGTTGAGGCGGTACAGGCGCCGAGCGCTAGCCATCGCTGGTCAGTTCGCGCAGGCGGCGCAAACGCTCCGGGTCGAGGCGGCCTGCCTGACGGACGAAGTGGCTCAGAGCGAGATCGCCGAACTCCTCCACCACGGCGTCGACCTCGGCCTCGGCGCGTGCATGGAGATAGTCCTCTCGCGAGAGAATCGCACGGTAGACGTCGGCCTTGCCGCGCCGCTCCCGGCCCAGAAGGGCTTTGTCCCACAGCCGCCACATGATGGTCATGACGGTCGTGTAGGCCCGTTGCTTGGGTCCGCGGTTCAGGGCCTCGAGCACATCGCGAACCGTGGCCTCGGGCCGGCGCCACATCTCGTCCATGACCTCCGACTCGAGCTCGTGGAGGGGCGGCGGTGTGCTCGGAGCGGAGCTCACCCGCGGCGACGCTCGCCTTCGCGGATTACCGCCTCGCGCTCGTAGTACTCCTCCACGTCGATCTCTCCGGCTGCGAGTCGACGATCGAGCAGCGCGCGGCCGGAGTCCTTGGCAAGACCGGGCCGCGCCAGCCGGATCCCCGCGTAGACGCCAGCCGCGATCAGCGCCAGCAGTAGAACGAGCCCCGCCAACACGGCAATGACCATCCCACCCATCATCCCACCCATCATGTCGACTCCCGTCTCCGCTCGGCGTTGCTACGTAGCCTAGTAGATGAGGCCGCCTCGTTCTGGCGTTCGCGGGTCACGAGCTCTGTTGAGCCGAATACCCCTCAGCCGCGGGCCCAGCCGGTCTACCGTTTGTAGCCCGCTGGCCACCAGGGCGCGGGAGTGGCCGACGCGCTCGCTTTGGCGGGACTGCGCTCCAATTCCTCAACCGGCGCCGAGCCGCCCGTAGTCCGACATCCCGACGTACGTTAGATTGTCGGCATGCCCGATGATCGCTGCGACCTGCTCTGCCTCGACCTCGAAAAGGCTGAGGCGCTGCGCTCGGCGGCGATCCCGGAGCCCGAGGGACGGCGGCTGGCGGAACTGGCGAAGGGGATCTCCGAGCCAACGAGGCTCGCGCTGGCGCTCGCACTTCGCGACGGAGGTGAGCTCTGCGTCTGCGATCTGTCATGGATAGTCGATCGCTCGGAGAAGGTCGTCTCCCACCATCTGGGGCTGATGCGCCGAAACGGGATCGCTGAGAGCCGTCGCGAAGGCAAGATGGTCCTCTACGAGCTCACCGAGCACGGCCGCTCCCTGCTCGGCGCGCTTACGGCGCCCGCAATCACGTGAGCGCCCTCCCCGCAACCGCACCCCTCGAGAGCGCCGGGGCGGATGGGGACGCCGAGTGGCTGCAAGCCGCCCGCCGTGCGAAGGCGCTGTCCTGGTTCAGCCTCGCCTACATGAGCCTAGAGGGCGGGATCGCGCTCACCGCGGCGGTCCTCTCCGGCTCGGTCGCCCTGCTCGGTTTTGGGATCGACTCGTTGATCGAGGGGATCGCAAGTCTCGTGATCGTCTGGCGCTTCAGCGGCGGGCGCCTTCATTCCGAAGCGGCGGAGGGCCGCGCGCAGAAGCTGGTCGCTCTCCAGTTCTTCCTACTAGCCCCTTACGTCGCCTTCGAGGCGATCCAGGCCCTCGTGCTCGGCGAGCGGCCCGATGTCAGTGCTCTGGGAATGGCGCTGACCGCGAGCAGCGTGATCGTGATGCCGGCCCTGGGGCGTGCCAAGCAACGGCTGGCAGAGACGCTCGGCTCGACCGCGACCCGTGGCGAGGGAACCCAGAACCTGCTCTGCGCCTACCTGGCCGGTGCTGTCTTCATGGGCCTGGCCGGAAACGCGCTCCTCGGCTGGTGGTGGCTCGATCCGCTCGCCGCGGTGCTGATCGCCGCAGTTGCGGTCCGGGAGGGACTCGAGACCTGGCGCGGCGAAGGGTGCTGCGCAGAGGGCCCTCTTCCCGCCCACTCGCAGGAACAGAGAGCATGCTCGGACCGCTGAGCACCACCCGATGAGCGACGGCCACTCCCACAGCCACGCTCCCGACCGCTCGGCCAGCAAGCGTTCGCTGAAGATCGCCCTCGGGCTGACAGCGAGCTTTATGGCGGCGGAGGTCGTAGGTGGGCTGATCAGCGGCAGCCTCGCGCTGCCGCGCTGCCGCCCACATGCTCTCCGATGCTGCCTCACTCGGGATCGCGCTCGGGGCGATCTGGCTGGCGGAGAAGCCGGCAACCCTGCGTCGCAGCTTCGGCTACCAGCGTGCCGAGATTCTCGCCGCCCTGGCCAACGGCCTCACTCTGGTCGTGATCTCGCTGTGGATCTTCTACGAGGCCTTCCAGCGCCTACAGGACCCGCCCGAGGTGCTGGGAGGGACGGTCCTGGTGATCGCCGTGATCGGGCTCGCGGTCAACCTCGGTGCCGCCTGGGTCCTCTCCCGCGGCAGCGAGGAGAGCCTCGCCGGTGCTGCGCGACTCGATCCGGATCCTCCTCGAGCAGGCGCCGCCCGATCTCGACACCGAGGCGATCGCACGACAATGCTCGGGGATTCAGGGCTCTCGCTCGCGCTGGTCGCTGCGGGCGCAATCGTCTTTCGGGTCTACCTCGGCTTTGAGGAGGAGCACCTCGAGCGCACCTTCGGCGAGCACTACACAAACTACAAGCGACGCACGGCCCGTTTCGCCGGCATCAATGCGAAGGGCGCGTGGACCCGGTTGCGGTAGCCGACGTGCTCGGCGAGGGCGTGGGAGAAGGCTTCCCAGTCGAGGTAGTCGGCGTTGCTGACGGCGAACTCTTGGACTGGGCCGTGAGCATCACCCTAGCCGTGCTCGGCCGAAGGACCGCTGGCGTCGGCCACGACGCCAAGGGCAGCTCGGCTTAGACGACGCTGATCAGCGAAGCGCGAACAGCATGCGCGGAACGAGCCACGTTGCGCGCTGCGGTCGAAGCGGGCAGGAGCCGCTGCGCCTTAATCTCAGTGCGCCGGCGTGTCGGCCCTCTCGACCGGCTCGCCAAGTCGCTCCCACTTCGGGACACCGCCCTCGATCACGTGGATCACCTCGCGGGCGCCGTGGCGCTGAACGAGGCTCGACGCCACAGCGGCCCTCGAACCCGAGGCGCA
>JBBSLY010000028.1:0-10717 GCA_038233455.1 Solirubrobacterales bacterium
GGTGGGCCAAGATCGGACTTCGCGAACTTCCGCGCCACCTCGGCGGTCTCCTCGGGAGTGCGGTCCTTGTCGTTGAGCGGCACCGTGCCGGCGATCGCCTCGCCGTAGTTGAAGTAGGAGATCCCCTGCTTCTCGGCCTGGTCGAAGAGGAAGCGCTGCGAGGGCCAGGTGACCGAGTAGACCCCGAAGTCGTACGGACGCTTCCGTCCGGCGTAGTTCTGGTGCCAGTTCTTGTTGACGTAGTCGGAGACCGCCGCAGCAGAGGTCCAGAAGTGGCCGTCGATCGAGGCCTCGGAGTTGGCGAAGACGTGGTCGAGCAGCGGGAAGCGCTGCGCGAGCGCGTGGGCGTTGGGCGTGACGTCCTCGCCGAACAGGGTCAGGTTGGGGTCGCCATCGCCGCGCGAGTCGTCGCCGAGGATCTGGTCGTAGGTGCGGTTCTCACGCACGATGTAGAAGACGTGCTCGATCTTCTGGCCCGGGCCGGGCGCGCTGATCGGCGTTCCGGGGGGCGGCTCCTGACCGTTGATCGGCCGGATCTGTTGCGAGGCCCGGGGGGTCAGCTTCGCGAGCTTGGGCTTGGTCGGGTAATTGCCGACCCCCGACCGCCCAACCACCTGTGTCGGCAGATACTTGAACTGGAACCGGTCGGCGGCGCCGCCTACCGACGACCCCTGGTCGCGCGGCGGGATCGGCTCGCCGGCGGCGTAGGTGTTGGGCCCGGTGCCGAGCCCCTCGGCGGTGATCCAGACGAGCTTGCCGCGCCGCGGCGTGGCATAGGCGGCCACGGGATAGGACGCCACGGGTACCCGGCCCGTGAGCGCAAACGCCTCCGGGCGCCTTCGCACCGGCCGGCGCTCCTTGGCGGCCTCGGCGCGTTCCTCCGCCGCCTCGCCGTAGATCTCGGCTCGCTCCTCGGCCTCGTTCTCCGCGTAGTCGACTCCCTTGCGACCCTCGTGCTGCAGCACGCGGTCTGCCGACCCGGTGAAGGCGGGCACCCGCGGTCGCGCCCGTTGCAGCCGCCGCGCGCGTTTGCGAGCCGCTGCCCTGCGGCGGCGCGCCTTGGCCTTCCTGGTGGCCTTCGCGCCGACGCGCTCGCGGCAGGTCTTGCCGTTCGCCCGGGGCAGCGAGAAGACGGCTATCGCGTCCTCCCCCGAGTCGGACACCAACAGGTCACAGCCGTCGGGGGTCACGCTGACGTGCACGGGCTGGGTGCCGATGCCCTCCGGGCGCTCGACGGAAAGGGTGCGCTCGACCTCCAGCTTGTCGAGGTCGATCACGGCCACGAGATCCTGGTGGGCCACCGCCACGTACGCGCGCCTCCCGGCGGGGTCGATGGCGATCCCCTCCGGGTGGGCGAGATGGGGCCCGACCTGGATCCGCTTGACTTCGGTCGCGCCGGCCAGGTCGATCACCGAGACGTAGGCGTCGGTCTCGCTCGAGACCAGGCCGAGCTTGCCATCGGGCGTGATCGCGGCGCCGTAGGGGTAGTTGCCGGTGTCCACGTAGCGGATGTCGCCGGTCTCGGTGTCGACCACCGCGGCCGAGTCGGCCAGGTTCAGCGCGGCCAGCAGCGTGCGCCCATCCGGGCTGATGGCGATGTCGCGGGGCCAGGCGCGGGTCTCGGTCTCGGTGGGGGGGAAGCTCTGGGGCGGCGGCGTTCCGGGCGCTTGGAGGCCCGGGAGCGGGAAAGCCTGGGGGATCGGTGCCCCCGGCGGCGGGGGCACGTCGATCAGCCCGGTGCGTCTGGCCGTGCCGCGCTTGGGGTCGAAGCGAAACAGGTGCACGACGTCGCCGTCCTTGCCCGGCACATCGTCGGCGGTCTCCTGGCCCTCCGCGCTCGACTCCGGCGTCCCGGAGACGTAGGCCGTGCGCCCGTCGCCGCCCATGGTGATGCCGCCGTTGACCCCGGGCATCGGGATCACCTGCACCACTCGGCCGACCCGCTCGCGACGTTTGATGCGGCACTTGCGGCCGGGCTTGCCCTGCTTGCAGCCGGCCTCGGGGTTGACCTCGACGATTCGGATGTCGTTGGGGCCGCGCCCGGCGGAGAGCGTCCACAGGAAGCGTCCGTTGGGTGTGAGGGCGCCGCCGGCCGGGTAGTTGCCGAGCGCGGTCAGCTTGCCGTAGGGCTGGAGCTGGCGACCGCTGGACACCAGGCTCTTCTCGGGTCCGATCCTTCCCTCCTCGACCGAGCCGCTCTGCGCGAGCGCGACGCCCGCGACGGTGAGGGCCGCCAGGGCGAGTCCGAGCAGTGCCGCGCGCCGCATTGCGAGCATACTCGCACGGTTGGGTGGTGCCGCGCCAGGGGGTTCACAGTTTTTCTACAGCCGCCCCGGACAACTGGCCGGTAGTCGTCGAGGAACGGCGGTCAGGCGGGATCGAGTGGCGTGAAGGCGACCACCGGAATCTGGCGTCCCCCAGCCGTCATCCCCTCGTACATCTCATACGCCTTCACGTACTGCTTCGCGAGCGCGAACAGCCGGTCGCGCTCCGCGCCGCTCGTGACCTCGGCCCGGTAGCGTCCCTCGCGCCCGCGCGCATACAGCGTGACCTCGGGGTTGGCCTTGACGTTGTGGTACCAGCTCGGGTGCTTTCTCTGCCCGTAGTTGGACGCCAATCACGATCACGCGCGCGCCATCGTTGAAGTACACGAGCGGGTTGACGCGCTTCTGGCCGCTCTTGGCACCGATTGAGGTGGGCAGCAAGAAAGGGATCCCGGGAACCGAGGTCGCCCGCCCGCGGGTCAGGGACGCGAGCGTGGGATCGAGCCGGGGAGCGAGGCGCTTGAGGTACCACTGCCCTGGCCCCGACAGGGCGACCGGGGTGATGGCCCGCTTGTAGAGCGAGGGCGGCTTCTCGGGGTTGACGTAGGGGATCCGCATGCCGAGATTCTAATCCGGTGACCGGGGGCGCCACTGGACGACCAACGCGTTCACCCCGGGTAGTAGGGCAGCCTGCCCCCCGCGCGCTCGAGCACCACCCCGTACAGCTCGCGCACCTTGTCGGGGCGCGCGCCCGCCACGTTGCGCGTCTCGCCGGGGTCCCGGCGCAGATCGTAGAGCTGAAACCCCGTGCCGTTGTTCTGCCCGAGCAGCGCCCAGCGGTGGGTGCGGATGTAGAAGCTGTTGCCATACCCGCCGAACGCATGCCGGCGCCCGGAGGGCCGGCGGCCGTCGAAGACCCGCGACAGGTCGGCTCCGGTCATCGACCGAGGTGCGCGCACGCCTGCAAGCGACAGGACGGTGGGCGCGACGTCGTGCGTGGAGGCCAGGTAGCGGCTGTCGTGGCCTGCGCGACGATGCTCGGGGTGCACGACCGTCAGTGGCACCCGTGCCAGCTCGGGGTGCAGCCGCTCGGACTTCTTGCCCGTGTATCCGTGCTCTCCCAGCAGGAAGCCGTGATCCGCCACCAAGACGACCGCGGTCTCGCGCTCCAGGCGCAGATCGTGCAGGCGGTCCAGGAACACTCCGAGCCAGCGGTCGGTCATCGTCACCTCGGCGGCGTAGAGCGCTCGCATGCGGCGCAGCAAGCGCTCGCCTCGGGCGCCGTGGAGATAGGAGTCGACCCGGTCGTAGCGGGGCATCGCCGGCTCGCGACCACGCCAGTCAGGGTCACCGTAGAGCTGGATGTACTTGTGTGGCGGGGTCCACGGCTCGTGGGGCTGGAAGCTGTCTACGACGAGCGCAAACGGGCGGTGGCGCGCGCCGACCTCGAGTAGGCGCATTCCGTCCCTGAACACCCGTGCGGCGAACGACCGCCGCTCGTCGTGCGAGTAGTTGCCGTTGGCCAGGTACTGGCGCACCCGCCCGCGGCTGCGCGCGTCCTCCATCGCGGGATTCAGCCAGTGACGCAGCTCTGCCTCGGAGACCTTGTGCTTGCGCCCGCCGAGCTGGCCGCCGCGACGGGCGAAGCGGTGGAAGCTGCCCCGAAAACGGGCGTAGGGCGGCGCGAAGCCCAGAAACGGGTTGTCGGTGGCATAGCCGGTCCAGTAGCCGGCGCGGCGCAGCACGCTGGTGAACGACAGGTCCACGCTCTCTAGCGGCGCCCACCCCGGCTGGTCGAGCAGGCCCCGGTAGTCGTGCCAGCCGCGAAACGGGAACATCCGCCGGCCGCCGAGGAGCGAGTTGCGCGCCGGAACGGTCGGCATGGCTTCGGGATGGGTGCGTACGAAGCGCACGCCGTCGCGTGCGAGTGCGTCCATGTTGGGGGTGCGGGCGCGATGGCCGTAGACATGATCCGCGCGCAGCGTGTCCACCACGATCACGACGACGTTGGGACGATCCCGAGCGCGCCTGCGGGCCGAGGCGTCGGCCGGGCCCGCGAGCGCAGCGGCCGACGCACCCGCGGACCGCAGGAACCGCCGCCTGGTCGTTCCCCGAGGCTCGCTCACGCCGGCGGCGAGGCTAACGCCTCGCTCGGCATCCAGGCGACCCTCGTGAGAAGACTGGGCTGCCGGAATGCGGGTAGTGCGAGCACATGAACTCGATCACCCCCTACCGCGACGGGCCGCTGCTGGTGCGTGGCGACTTTCGACTGCAGGACCAGGACGGCAACGAGATCGAGCCGGGCCGCGGCACGGTGGCTCTGTGTCGTTGCGGCAAGTCGCGCATCAGGCCCTTCTGCGACGGGTCCCACAAGCTGGTGGGCTTCCAAGCGCCGAGCGGGCGTGAGGACGCGCGCGCGGTGCGACCCCCGGCGGGCGGCGGCCGCTAGGCGCTGGCCGGCGCGACGGTGGCCGCGCGCAGCGAGCTGCGGCCCGTCGCCCAGGCGTCGAGCAGGTGGCGCGCCCAGCGGCCCTCGATCTCGACCAAGGCGCGCGCTCCGAAGAGGATGTCGCCCGCGAGACCCGGCTCTTGGCGGATGAGGCCGCCCGCCAGGTCGACCGCGGCGATGTTCTCGTGCACCGCATCGGCCTCGACGTGCTCGTCGAAGAACTCCGTAGCCCGCCCCCCATGCCCCAGCCGCCGCAGGGCATCCCCGTAACGGCGGCTGGGTATCGACGAGGTCATCTCGAAAAGGGCGAGATGACCCACGATCGCGCCTCGCCAGCGGCGGTGCAGGCCGAAGAGAGACATCAGGTTGACCGTTGCCAGCGTCACGGCCGGCAAGCGATCGAGGTAGGCCCCGTAGGTAGGATCGAGCCCGAGGGCCTCCATCGAGTCGGCGAACAGCTGAGCGTGCACGCGCTCCGCGCGCCCACCGCCGTATTCGTCGGCCTGCACCTCTACCAGGGCCGCCTTTGGCGCCCCGCTGAGACGCGGGATCGCCCAGGAGTGCGGATCGGCCTCCTTGAGCTGGTAGGCGGAGCGGTGCACGAGGAACTCGATCAGCTCCTCGATGCTTCCGTCGCGGGCCAGGTATAGCGACAGGGAGGGCGCATCGTCGGCCTCGGCGATCGCCCTCAAGGCGCGGTCCGTCTCCTCGGGAGCGGGACCGACGGGGCCCACCTCGCAGACCGTCCGTAGGCGGCCTTCGAAGATGGCCTCGAGCTCCCCACGAAGGGCGATCAACGACGGCTCCCATTCCCAGCGCTCGTCCACGCCGGGCAGGCCGCGGTAGTGCAGCTCGTAGCAGCAGTAGAGCGCCAGCTGCAGATCCTCGTCGCCCAGCGGATCGGAGGACGAGGCCGGCGCCGGCGCCGGCGCCTTCAGCGGATGCGGATCTTCGGTCAGCTCGCTGAGAAGCGCCTCGCTGACGGGCCCGCGAGGCCGAGGACCGTTGCCCATGCGGACACAGTTCCCTCCACCGGGGCTTCTAACCATCAGTCAAAACCGTTCATACCCGATCCCCGGGCTGGAAAGCGACCTCAGAAGCTGCCGACGAAAGCCACCGCCTCTTCGTCTGAGCCGTCACCAAGCTTGCGATGTACGTAAGTCCTACGTGCCAGCTCCGTCGAGTTGGCGAGCAGCTCCTCGAGAAAGGCGGGGTACCCGGACGCTCGCCCTGCCTCGTCGCGGCTTCCCGGCAGGAGGGTCGGCGTGACGGCGAACGCATAGACGCCGCCCGGGTCAAGCAATCCGAGCGCCCGACCGAGGGCATCCGGGGGCACATGGCCGATCCCGATAGCCGACAGGGCGACAATCGCTGTGAACCTGTGAGCTCGCAGGCCCTCGTGTGGGCCCGCCAGATCGGCGACCACGTAGTCCTCGTAGACACCGGGGCGGTCGCGAGCGGCGGCGACGGCTGCCGCCGGTTCGTTGTCGACGGCGATGACGGTGCCGACGCCGAGCGCGCGCAGGGCCGCGCCCCCCACCCCGTTGCCCGCGCCGAGGTCCAGCACGTATTGATCTGCGGGGTCGCGCTCGAGCTGTCGCAGTGTTCGTCCAAAGATGGCTGCGACCTCGTAGGAGGACCGCATGTCGAGCTCATCGATGAAGATCCGCTCGTAGAGACCGGGCTCCGCGTAGATCCCGGCGTAGTCATGAAGTCGCAGCTGTCGACGCCGACCCGGCGGACCAAACTCGACGAACCGATCGTCCCCCGATACGCGGATGGCCCCCAACTCGGTAGTCGGACTCCCGTGCGTGACGCCCAAGATCCTAACGCTCGTCGAGCGCCTGGTTGACGAGCGCGTCCGCGCGCTCGTTGGCCTCGCGACGAACGCTGCGCACGTCCCAGCGGTCGAACTCGCGCAGGGCGCGCATCGCATCGAGGTAGAGCGGCTTCAGCCCGGCGTGCTTGACCTTGTACTGGCCACCGATCTGCTTCGCGATCAGCTCGGAGTCGTTGACCACCTCGACCTCGGCTGCACCGAGCTCGCGCGCGAGCTCGAGGCCCAACACCACCGCGTGGTACTCGGCCACGTTGTTGGTGGCCTCGCCTATGTAACGCCGGTCCTCGCCCAGGACCTCGCCCCCGGGGCCCGTGGCCACAGCGGCCACGGCGGCGGGGCCCGGGTTGCCGCGCGCGCCTCCGTCGACGTGGATGACGACCCTGGACGCCGCGCTCAACGCCGGGCCGGCGGCTCGATCGGTGGGAAGGTCCCCTTGGCCCGTCGGCGGCGCCGATCGGAGAAGGACTGGTGGGTGCCCGGCTCGCCGCCCTGAGCGCGGCGATCGATGATCACCTCGACGTGCGGATCGTCGGCGTAGTAGTCCGCGAGCTTGTCGTACAGCTCCTCCTCGAGGGCTTGGGGCACCACGGAGTAGATCATTCGGAGGCAACTCCTATCACCAGTTGGCCGTTCGCGTCGAGCCCGGCGTTCCAGCTTCGCAGCGCATCATCGATGTCGTCGAGCTCGTCGCCATTCTCGATCAGGCTGACCGGCTCCGCCGCGTCGCCCAGATCGACCCGGTAGCGGTACCACGACAGCTCCCACGCGATGAGCACGGTGACGACGCTCGGTGCGTCGGCATCGGGCTGGGCGGTGACCCACGGATCCCCGAGGCTGCGCGACAGCCCGGAGGCCGTGCGCTGGTGGGTAGAGGCGTTGAAGAGCGCCAGTGCCCGCTCGAGCTTCACCTCAGCCGTGCTCGGAACGGCGCGCACGTGCCGCGGGCTCTGGGGCGGCTCGCGCAGGCGCGCCGGTGGTGCCTCGCCGTTGGTGGAACCGGCCTCCGGCTCCTCGCCCTCGGGCGTCGCCGGCTCGGGGGCGTCCGGCGAGGGGGGCGCGTCCGCGGTTTCGGGTGCGAACCGGCGGCGCAGGCGGCCGAAGATCGGCCGCCGCTCTTCGGGGCGCTGGCTGCGCGCCGGGGCCTGACCGTCCGCGGATTCGCGCAGCCATCCAGCGTGCTCGGCGCGCACCGAGCACAGCTCGCAGACGGTGTGGCGTTCTCCGCCCGGGGCGAGGTAGGCCTCGGTCCGCTCACCTTTCAGCATCGTACGGCTGCACACCTCGCAGGTGACGTGGTCGTGAAAGGGGCGCAGCTCCTTCTTCATCTGT
Organism: Solirubrobacterales bacterium; assembly: GCA_038233455.1. Taxonomy (GTDB): domain Bacteria; phylum Actinomycetota; class Thermoleophilia; order Solirubrobacterales; family Thermoleophilaceae; genus JAAYBF01. The sequence goes on from JBBSLY010000028.1 coordinate 7,883, forward strand.
GCTGGAGGGTATCTGCGTCCCTGTCCATGACTCGGTCGGCGATGTGAGCCGGGACCTGCTCGTAGCGGGCCAGCTCCATCGAGTAGTCGCCCCTGCCGCCCGTGATCGCGCGCAGATCGGGGGCGTAGCTGAGCATCTCGGCCATCGGGACCTCGACCCAGACCTCGGTCATGCCGGCCTTGGGCTCCATCCCGAGCGGATGCCCACGGCGTGAGTTGAGGTCGCCGATCACGTCGCCGACGCAGTCTTCGGGCACCGACACCGCGGCGCTCATGATCGGCTCGAGGAGCGCCGGGTCGGCCTCCTTCATCGCCTGCTTGAAGGCCATCGCTCCCGCGACCTTGAACGCCATCTCCGACGAGTCGACGGAGTGGTGGGAGCCGTCGACGAGCGTCACGCGCACCCCCTCGACCGGATATCCGGCGATCACCCCAGCCGCCATGGTCTCAACGATGCCCTTCTCGACCGCACCGATGAAGCCGGTGGGGATCGCGCCACCCTTGATCCGGTTGACGAACTCGAAGCCCTTGCCCTCGCCCAGCGGCTCGATCTCTATGTGACAGTCACCGAACTGGCCTCGCCCTCCCGTCTGCTTCTTGTAGCGCCCATGCGCCTTCGCCCGCGCCCTGATGGTCTCGTGATAGGGCACCCGCGGCGGCTTGAGCACGACGTCGGCGCCGAAGCGGTTGCGCATCCGCTCGACGATCACCTCGACGTGCACCTCGGTCAGCCCCGCCACGATCTGCTCCCCGGTCTGGGGGTCCCGGTGCACGTCGATCGTCGGGTCCTCCTCCCGCAGGCGCCTCAGGGCGGTATGGGCCTTCTCCTCGTCGCCCCGTGCCCTGGGCTCCATCGCGAAGGCCATCGCCGGGCGCGGCAGATCGGGCATGTGCAGGTCGATCTCTGAGTCCTCGGAGGCCAGCACGTCGCCGGCCAGGGTGTCCTTGAGCTTGGCAACCGCGCCGATGTCGCCGGGCCCGAAGGCTTCCGCGTGCCCGTGTTCCCTGCCCTGGGGGGAGAGCAGCTGTCCCACGCGTTCCGTCGAGTGGGTGCGGCAGTTGATCGCGTGGGAGTCGTGGGCGAGGACTCCCTGGTAGACCCGGAACAGGTTGATCCGCCCCGCGAACGGGTCGGCCAGGGTCTTGAACACGAAGGAGACCATCGGGGCGTCATCGACGGCGGCGAGCACACGCTCGCCGGCCTCGACCTCACCCGCCATCACGGGCGAGGGCAGATCCTCCACGAGCGCATCGAGCAACCTGTTGGTGGCGAAGTTGCGCGTCGCCGCCCCGCAGGTGACCGGGAAGATGGTTCCCGCTGTGACCCCGGCCTTGAGCGCGGTCACCGTCTCCTCGTGGGAGATCGGCCGGCCCTCGAGGTAGTGCTCCATCAGGTCGTCCGAGACCTCGGCGACCTCGTCCATCAGCTTCTCGCGGTACTCCTCGGCCTGCGCGGCGATCTCCGCCGGAATCTCGATCTCGCTGGCGTTTGCGCGCCCGCTGCCCTCGTAGCGGAAGGCCTCCATGTCGATAAGGTCGACCACTCCCTCGAGGCCGCGCTCTGAGGCGATCGGAATCTCCGTGGCCACCACGTGGGGGCCGAATGCGCCCTTCAGCGACTCGAGCGCGGAGAAGAAGTCGGCTCGCTCGCGGTCGAGCATGTTCACGAACAGGAGCCGAGACAGGCCTAGATCGCTGGCCCGCTCCCACAGGCGGTCGGTGCCCACCTCGACGCCCGCGACAGCGTTGACCACGAACACTGCGCCCTCGCAGACCCGCAAGGCCGCGAGCGCGTCGGCCACGAAGCTGGGCTCCCCGGGCGTGTCGAGCAGGTTGATCTTGCGGTCCTGCCAGCGCAAGGTCGCCAAGCTGGTCGCGATGGACATGCCGCGGCTCTGCTCGTCCTCGGCAAAGTCCGACACGGTCGTGCCCTCCTCGATCGACCCGAGCCGCGAGACGGCCCCGGCCTCGAACAGCAACGCCTCGTTGAGCGACGTCTTGCCGCTGCCGCGGTGTCCCACCAAGGCCACGTTGCGGATCCTCTCCGCAGCTTCGTGCGCCATCCGCTCCTCCTCGTCGGCTTGCCCGGTGCAACCTACGGCCCCTCGAGCGCCCGCGCAAGGGTCTCGTGGATTTGGGCCACCGCGCCCACATCCGTGAGCGTGAGCACGCGGCGCAACGGCGAGTCGGCGGGCACCACGAGGCGCAGCTCCTGGCGCCGGCGGCCGAGCCGCCGCGACAGCTCGAACAGCAGCTCGATCGCCGCCGAGTCCAGGTAGCGGGTGTCGGTCAGATCGATTACGAGCGCGAGTGCGTCGTTTGGGACTGAGCTGGTCAGCTCCTCGCGCACCAGAGGGGCATTTGTCATGTCCACCTCGCCGCGCAGGTGGGCCACCAGGACGTCACCCTCGCGCTCGAGCGCGATGTCGGCGTCGGTGCTCATTTCCGGCCCCCAGGCAGGCCTCGGGCCCCGTCGGCCGGCGCCGCCTGCACGGCGTCCGCGCCGAGCCGGAACAGCATCCGGACCGACGTGCCGTCCTCTGCCCGGGTGACCTCCACCTCATCCATCATCCCCTCGATGATCGACAGGCCGCGACCACGCTCGGTCCCTCGACGCGAGCGCCACGCGCCCCGGTCTCTGACCGTTACCGACACCAACGGGCCCTCGCCGCGAGCCTCGAGGTCGAACTCGGCGTCCGCCGGCCCGTAAGCGTGCTCGATCGCGTTCATGGCGGCCTCCGCCACGGCCAGCGTGATGTCGAACAGCTCCTGCCCCGATGCGCCCGCCGCAAGCAGGAAGCGCCCCATCCGCCTGCGCAGCGGAGCGAGCGCCGAC
>JBBSLY010000029.1:0-10651 GCA_038233455.1 Solirubrobacterales bacterium
CCCGGCGCCGCCAAGGGCGAGATCGTCTTCACGGCCGCGGACGCGGTGGAGGCGGCGCGCGAGGGCCGCGACGTGCTGCTCGTCCGGCCGTTCACCGAGGCCGACGACGTGGCCGGGTTCTTCGCGGCGCGGGGCATCCTCACGTCCGAGGGCGGTAAGGCCAGCCACGCCGCGCTGGTGGCTCGGGGGATGGGCCGCCCGTGCGTGTCCGGCGCCTCGAGCCTCGAGATCGACCTCTCCGCGCGCGAGGTCCGCGTGGGGGAGGTGACGCTCGCCGAGGGCGATCTGATCGCCATCGACGGCACGTCGGGGATCGTGACCACCGATGACGTGCCGCTGGTCGACCCGGAGGTGGACGCCAACTTCGAGACCGTGCTCGAGTGGTCCGACGGTCTGCGCCGCCTCAGTGTGCGCGCCAACGTCGACGCCCCGGAGGACGCCCGAAAGGCCAGGGCCTTCGGTGCCGAGGGGATCGGCCTCTGTCGTACCGAGCACATGTTCATGGCCGCCGACCGCCAGCCAAAGATGCGCGCGATGATCATGGCCGAGTCCAGGGAGGACCGCCGCGCCGCTCTGCGCGAGTTGCTGCCCCTCCAGCAAGCGGACTTCGAGGGCCTGTTCTCCGAGATGGCGGGCCTGCCGGTCACGATCCGCCTCCTCGACCCTCCGCTGCACGAGTTCCTGCCCGGCCTCGAGGAGATCGCGGGCGAGGTCGAGCGGGCGCGGATCGAGCAGAGCGCGGAGCTCGACGAGCTCGAGCGAACGCTGGAGCGCGTCCACGCCCTCCAGGAGACCAATCCCATGCTGGGCACCCGTGGCTGCCGGCTCGCGATCCTCTACCCGGAGATCTGCGAGATGCAGGTGGCCGCCATCACGAGGGCGGCGCTGGCGGTGTGCGAGCGCACGGGCTCGGCGCCCAAGCTCGAGATCATGGTGCCGCTCGTGGCCTACGAGCGCGAGCTCGAGCTGATGCGCGACCTCATCGAGCGCGTGGTCGCAGACAACGGCGGCGGCGACCTCTCACTGAGCGTGGGCACGATGATCGAGCTCCCGCGGGCGTGCTTTCTCGCGGATCGGATCGCGGCCGAGGCCGACTTCTTCTCCTTTGGCACCAACGACCTTACCCAGACCGCCCTCGGCTTCTCGCGCGACGACGTGGAGGGCAAGTTCCTGGCCCGCTACATCGACCTCAACGTGGTCGACCGCAGCCCGTTCGAGACCCTCGACGAGCCCGGCGTAGGGCAGCTGGTCCGAATGGGCGCGTGGCTTGGCCGTGGTGCGCGGCCCGAGCTCGGGCTCGGCGTATGCGGCGAGCACGGCGGTGACCCGGACTCGGTCGACTTCTTTCACCGCTCGGGCCTCGACTACGTGAGCTGCTCGCCCTACCGGGTGCCGATCGCGCGCGTGGCGGCGGCCCAGGCGGCCGTGCGATCGTGACCGGCGACGGTTACCGGTCGCATCCCGGCCGCGGAGTGACTACGCTGTGAAGCACTTCGTACGAACTCTGGGGGTCGAGCAAGTGGGGGTAGGGCGCATGCGGTGGCAGGTTGCAATTCTCGCGGGCGTGCTCGCGCTCGTCATTCCTGGCGTCGCCTTCGCGCACCTCGAGCGGCCGTCCTACTGGCCCGATCCCGCGCCCGACACGTCGGTGAACCCACCGGCCGGCGGCAAGGTGCCCGACGCGCGGACGCTCTCCTCAGCGGCGAACGGCGAGAGCTCGGGCACCGTGCGCGTCGTGTGCAAGGGCGACCAGGGCAGGCGCTCCCTGTTCCTCGCGCGCCGGTCGATCAATCTCGCCAGTACGCGCGGCTTCCGGCTTCGTCCCAGCCAGCCGATCATCAAGTTCTCGGCCCAGCAGGCCAAGCGCTGGAAGCAGATCAACGAGAAGCTGGCCAAGAAGTGCGAGTTCGACGAGATCCAGCCCGCCGTGAACGCCTCGGGCAACAACGACCGAGTCGTGATCATGCCCGGCGTCTACAAGGAGCCGACCTCCCGCGCCGCGCCGACCAACGACCCCAAGTGCTTCCCGTCGCTGATCCAGCAAGACGCGAGTGGCGACGACACCCCGAGCTACGCCTACCAGGCCACCTGCCCCAACGACCAGAACCTGGTCTACGTGCAGGGCCGCGCCCTCGCGGGCTCTCCGCCGGAGAGCCCCCGGGACGACCGCCACGGCATTCCCGAGCAGGAGCTGGGCGAGTGCGTGCGCTGCAACCTCCAGATCGAGGGCTCAGGGCCCAAGCCCCAGGACGTGATCATCGACGGCGGCAAGGACTACGAGGGTAAGTTCTACTCGGCCAAGCCCGGCGGGCACACCAAGCACGTGGTGCTGCGCGTGGACCGTGGCGACGGCTTCGTGGGGCGCAACTTCTTGATGCGCGGCGGCCTCGAGTTCGGCTTCTACACGGAGGAGACCGACGGGATCCTGCTCGACAAGACGAAGTTCTACTGGAACGCCGACTACGGGCACCTGAGCTTCACCACCGACCACCACCTGCTCCAGAACTGCGACGGCTTCGGCGCCGGCGACGCCGTGGTCTATCCCGGGGCGACGCCCGAGACGGGCTCGCAGGCGACCGACTTCTACCCCGACGCCCCGCGCGCGAACACCACGGTCACCAAGTGCGACATGCGCGGATCGGCGCTCGGCTACTCGGGCTCGATGGGCAATGCGGTGCGCATCACCGACAACCACATCTACGCCAACTCCACCGGGATCGCCACCGACACGGTGTCCGCGGCCGGGCACCCCGGCTTCCCCGCCGACAGCGCGGAGATCGACAACAACTTCATCTACTCGAACAACTTCGACGTCTACGAGGAGGACTCGCGGGTCGAGCCGCTCGTCGGAGTTCCCGTCGGGACGGGAGTCATCTACGCGGGCATCAACGACGCCCGGGTCCACGACAACTGGATCTTCGACAACTGGCGCGACGGGGTGATGCTGTTCGCGGTGCCCGACGCGCTCACGAGCGCCTGCGACGCGCCGTCGAGCAACTCGTTCAACTTCGGGTCCGAGAACGCCAGCTGCGGCGCCGAGGGCGACGTCGACCCGGGCGTCTCATGCCCCGGCGCGCCGCAGAACGGCCTCTCGACCTCGTGCGGCAACCGCTTCTTCGACAACAAGATGGGCCAGGTCCCGCCGGGCTTCGTCTTCCCCCACGCCGTGGATCAGTTCCAGATCAAGCGCGGCATGATCGGGCGGCGCAACGACCCGGTCGATCCGCGGCCCAAGAACGAGTTCCCGGTCGTCGAGCAGCCCAACCTGCCCAACGGCAACGACTTCTGGTGGGACGAGTTCCTCTCCAATACGGCCAACTGCTGGTACTCCAACACCGGCCCGAACGGCAGCGAGTCGGGCGTTACCGGTGCTGGCGAGGCGGGTCGAACCCCGGGCGTGCCGCCCAACCGGCTGCCGAACTGCAGCGACGGCGAGAGCCCCGAAATGAGCGTCGGCAACGGCGACGTGGCCAAGGAGGCCTACCTCATCGACTGCTCGATGGGGCCCGACGAGGACACCGGGCCGCTCGACTGCGACTGGTGGGACACGCCCGCGCGGCCGGCCAGCTTCGCCGCTCGCCAGGCCAGCCGGCGGTTCGCCGCGGCTGCCCGCGAGTTCGCTACGACCCCGGAGGCCAGGCGGTTGCGCGAGCGGGTCGCGGAGATGATCGGCGACGGTGGCAAGTAGCGTCTCTGCCGGTCGCCTCGCCTCCACCCTGTTAGTCGCCGTCGCACTCGGCTTGGGCGCCGGGTGCGGGGGCGATGACGACTCCGACGGGGCGAAGGCAGGCTCGGACGGTGGGGATCAAACGGCCAAGCCCGTCGGAGAGTCGTCGGCCGGCTCGGTGGTGCAGTTCGCCGATTGCCGCGACTGGAACAAGGGATCTGACGCCGAGCGCCGAGCCACGGTCGTGGCTCTACGCGGTCAGCTGACGCCCCAGGCGTCTGAGACTGCCGAGTCGCCCCTGCCCGACGACCGCGCCTACGAGATCCTGCAAAAGGCCTGCAAGCCGAGCTTCTCCTCGAGCCTGCGTCTGTACAAGCTCTACGTGCGCGCACAGGGCTTCGCCCCACTCACCAACTAGCTCCCCGCCGGCCGGCAGGCCCAGCGCCCGCACGGGGGCCGGTGGGCCTGAGAGAATGGCAGCGTGCAGGCTCCCACTACGAGCGGGCAGGTGGCCGGTTTCGCCGACCGGATGCGGCAGCTCGAGCAGCAGTCACCGCGGGCCGCAAGCGCCTATCCCGCGAAGCGCGAGCGCACCGAGGAGGACTCCGGCCATCGCACACCGTTTCAGCGCGACCGGGACCGGATCGTTCACACGAAGGCCTTCCGCCGGCTCAAGCACAAGACACAGGTCTTCATCTCGCCCTCGGGCGACCACTACCGCACCCGCCTCACGCACACGCTCGAGGCATGTGGGATCGCGCGCAACGTCGCTCGCGCCCTGCGCCTCAACGAGGATCTGACCGAGGCGATCGGGCTCGGCCACGACCTGGGACACCCACCCTTCGGCCATATCGGGGAAGGGGTACTGGACGCTTGCCTGGAGGAGCGCTACGGGGTGCGCTTCCGTCACAACCTCCATTCGCTGCGGGTGGTCGAGCGTCTGGAGGACCTCAACCTCACCGAAGCGGTCCGCGACGGGATTCGCAACCACACCGGCCCCGACCGCCCCGCGACGCTCGAGGGGCGGATCGTGCGGATCGTGGATCGCATCGCCTACATCAACCACGACATCGACGACGCCATTCGGGCCGGAGTGATCGCGTTCGACGACCTGCCCGCGGCCGAGATCGAAGTGCTCGGCGAGACCGGCTCGCAGCGGATCGAGACCCTGGTGTCAGACATTCTGGAGCGCTCCGCCGAAGCCGACGACATCGTGCAGGGCGAGGACGTCGGCGGCGCGATGCTGCGGCTGCGCGACTTCATGTTCGGCGAGGTCTACCTCGGCCCGGATGCCCAGCGTGAGAGCGAGCGCATCGAGCGGATGCTGCGCGCGCTCTTCGACCACTACGCCGCCCACCTGCCACCCGCGCTCACGGCGGATGCCGCCGACCACGAGCGGGTCGTCGACTACCTGGCGGGCATGACCGATCGCTTTGCCATCCGCGCGTTCTGCGATCTGTCGGTGCCGCAGGGCTTCTAGGCCATGGCGCGCTACACGCAGGAGTCCATCGAACGGCTGCGGGAGACCGTGGACGCCCTCGCGATCGTGTCTCGCAGAACGGACCTGCGTCGTGTCGGGTCGCGCTACGTCGGCCTCTGCCCCTTCCACGACGAGCGCACCCCTTCGTTCTCGCTGGATGCCGAGCGCGGACTGTTTCACTGTTTTGGCTGCGGCAAGGGCGGCGACGCGATCGGCTTCGTGATGGAGACCGAGGGTCTGCCCTTCCCCGAGGCAGTGGAGCAGCTCGCCCAGGATGCGGGGGTCGAGCTCGAGCGCGACCGCGAGGACCCCCGTGAGGAGGAGCGCCGCCGCCACCGCGAGCGTCTCCTGGCCCTGCTCGAGCGCACCGCCGGCTTCTATGCCAACTACCTCTGGGCCGCGGCCGAGGCGGGCCGCGCGCGCGACTATCTCGCCTCCCGAGGGCTGTCGGAGGAGCTGCTGCGCGAGTTTCGCGTGGGCTATGCGCCCAAGGCGTGGGATCGGGTCCTGATCGGCGCGCAGCGCGACGGGTTCAAGCCGGACGAGCTGCTGGCCACCGGGCTCGCCCGGCGCAACCGCGACGGCGCGATCTACGACTGGTTTCGGGAGCGGATCACCTTCCCGCTGGCCGACGCCCGGGGGCGGGTGCTCGGCTTCGGCGCGCGGGCGATGCGCGCCGAGCAGGGGGGCAAGTACGTGAACACCCCCGAGGGCGAGCTGTACCACAAGGGACGCCTGCTGTTCGGCATCGACCGCGCGCGGGCCGCGATCGCAAAGTCGGGGCGGGTGGTCGTGGTCGAGGGCTACACCGATGTCCTCGCCCTCCATGGCACGGGAGTCCAGGACAGCGTGGCGATCATGGGCACCGCGCTCACGGGCGAGCAGCTCGCAGAGCTCGCACGCGCCGTGGGCGACGAGGGCACGGTCTACTTGGCCCTCGACGCCGACCGGGCGGGCAGCGACGCGATGGTCCGCGCGGCGCGCATGGCCGAGCAGCGCAAGGTGGGGCTCAAGGTCGTGCGGATGCCCGAGGGCGCGGACCCCGCGGAGCTCGTCACCCGGGGTGGCTCTGAGGCGATCGCGAGCCGTCTCGCCGGAGCGCTGTCGGTGGTTGAGTTCGAGGTCGAACGCGTGCTCGCCGACGCCGACCTCGACACGGCCGAGGGCAGGGATCGCGCGCTTGCGCAGGCCCGAGAGTTGATCGCCGCGACGCCTGATCGCAGCGCTCGCCGCGACCACCTCGTGCGGCGGGTGGCCGACCGCCTTGACGTGCCCGGGGAGTACGTGACCCCGGGCACGGCCGGCGCGACTCCCCGAGGACGTCAGGCGCAGGAGCGGCCGGCGGGGGACGCCGCCAAGTCCGGCCCCGATCGGCCCGCCCCGGGGGGCCCACCAGTCGGATCCGGCCCGGGCGCGTCCGCTGCCCTGGAGGCGGAGCGGGTCTTCCTCGCCCTGTGCCTGGCGGCGGGCGCCGGCGGAAGGGAGCAGCTGGTGCGCCTGGAGCCCGAGCACTTCTCGTCGAGCCTCACGCGTCGTGCCCGCGACCACCTGAGTGAGCATTTCGACGATCCGCTCGCGGGCATGCCCAGCGGCGACGCACACCTGGATGAGCTTGTGGCCGGGATCGCGGTAGCCGCCGACGAGGATCGGGCGGGGGGTGAGGACTCGTTGCGCGTGAGCTTCCTCGCGCTGGAGCTGCGCCGGATCGAGCGCGAGCTGCGCCGCGCGCGGGATTCCGGCGATTTCGACGAGCAGGGCCGATTGGCCCTTGCGAAGCGGCGGGTATTCGACGATATGGCAACTGTGATGGGTCAGACCACATGAGCGAGAAGGGCGCCACGCCGGTGTCCGACGAGCACGCCGATCCCGTGGCCGAGAAGGCGGACGGGACCGTCGGCATCGGCGGCTATGCCGAGTTCGACGAGGGCGGCGTGGCCTCGGCCGGAGTCGCGGCGGCGCCCCCCGCAGGCGGCGCCGAGGACGCCGTGCGCCTCTACCTGGACAACATCGGCCGGGTGCCGCTGCTGACCAAGCAGGACGAGGTGCGCCTGGCCAAGCGGGTCGAGCAGCACGACATGGCTGCCAAGAACGCGCTGATCGAGGCGAACCTACGGCTTGTCGTGTCGGTGGCCAAGCGCTACCAGGGGCGGGGCCTGAGCCTGCTCGATCTGATCCAAGAGGGCAACATGGGCCTGATTCGGGCGGTCGAGAAGTTCGACTGGCGCCGGGGCTTCAAGTTCTCGACGTACGCGACGTGGTGGATCCGGCAGTCGATGACCCGCGCGCTCGCCGACCAGTCGCGGACGATCCGCATCCCCGTGCACATGGTCGAGCGCATGAACCGCGTGGCGGGCGCCCGACGCCGGCTCTCTCAAGAGCTCGAGCGCGATCCGACCGCCGCGGAGATCGCGCCGCTGGTCGAGATGGAGGAGGGCAAGGTCGAGGAGCTCATCAAGCTCGGGCAGGACCCGGTATCCCTGGAGGCGCCCGTCGGTGGGGCCGAGGACTCCGGTCTGCTCGGCGACTTCATCTCCGACGAGCCCCACGAGCGCCCGGACGAGCAGGTAGCGGCGCGGATGCGAGACGCCGACGTCCTGACGGTCCTCGCCGCGCTCCCCGACCGCGAGCGTCGGGTCATCGAGCTGCGCTACGGGCTGGCCGAAGAGGGGCCACTGACCTTCGAGGAGATCGGGCGCTACGTGGGACTGACCCGCGAGCGGGTGCGCCAGATCGAGATGAAGACACTCCAGATGCTCAAGACCTCCGGGCAGGCGGACAGCCTGCACGGGATGGGGGAGGGCGGTTGATCTGACGCGAACATACGTTCGTGTTTTCCGTCCGGTTAGAGGTTCACGCTGGTTGAATGCAGGGGAAGGCGACGGCTAGTGAAGGCCTGGGGGGCGGAGAGCGCGAGCGGATCCGCATCAAAGTGTGCGCGACCCATGGCGAAGCCAGGTTCGTGCTCGAGGGGCGCGGCTACTACCGGTGCATGGAGTGTCGCAAGCAGCGTGTTGTCGACTGGCGGCGACGGACGAAGTTGCGGCTCGTCGAAGAGGCCGGGGGTAGATGCGTGCTCTGTGGCTACTCGAGGTTTCCTCGTGCGCTCCACTTCCACCACCTCGATCCCGCCACCAAGAGGTTCGGTTTGGGGGAGCGCGGCTGCGGGCGGAGCATCGCCCGCCTACGCGAGGAGGCGAAAAAGTGTGTGCTGCTGTGCTCTAATTGTCACGCGGAGGTTGAAGGTGGACTCGTGAGGTGTCCCCGGCCGGGAGTGAAGGTCCCTCCGCGCAGTACCCCAAATGAGTGATCGGGGGTAGCTCAATTAGGCAGAGCGGCACCCTGTTAAGGTGATGGTTGTGGGTTCGAGTCCCACCCCCCGAGCTACATCGTAGGTTCGCCCCCCAACGGGTTGGGTCGCCTACACGGCCTCGACGGCTTCGGCGGCCACTTCAGCCCCATCGTGCTGTTCCGACCATGCCCGGAGCTCTCGGGCGCGCTCCGCGTACGCGGGTTCCGCGAGCAGCTTTCGCACGGCCAGCCGCACGCCGCGTGGGGTCACGAGCCGTCGCGGCAGCGAGATCCCCGTTCCCGACCATGCGAGTCGGGCCGCGTTCTCCGCCATGTCCCCGGCGGCTGGGCAGCCGATCACCGGGACGCCGCACGCCAACGAGCGCACCACGGTCCCGTGTCCGGCGTGGCAGATCACGGCGGCGCAGCCGGGCATCGACCGGGCGTAGGAGATCCAGTCGACGACCCGTGCGTTCGGTGGGGTGGGAAGCGGGCTCGCCGGCGGCCGCCTGTTCGTGGTCGCCAGCACCCGCACCGGCTCGCCCGCCAGCCCCTCCAGCGCCGCTCGCAGCATCCGGTGCCCGGGATCCTGAGAGGTGCTGGGGGCGACCAGGATCAGCGGCTCGTCGCCCGGCGAGGGCTCAGCGGGCTCGTCGTAGGACTGCTCCCAGAGCAGCGGCCCGGTGACCTTTACCGACGGCTCGCGGTCGTAGCGCGGGTATTCGAGTTGGGGATAGGTCGCGACGATCGCCAGCTCGCGGGAGATCCCCCCGTGCGGGTAGTCGAGCTCGGGCAGGCCCACCCGCGTGCGGGCGCCGTTCAGCTCTTGACGACCACGCTCCTGGCCGCGAGAAAGGATCGGCCGGGCCAGGCCCCACATGCCGGCCCCCGCCCGCGTCCGCGGCATCCGGGCGCCCACGGAGTAGGGCGGCATGCCGGGCTCCGAGGTGGGCAGCACGTGTGGCACGAGCGTCGCCCACGGGCGATCACCCATCTGCGCCGCCAGCCCTCCCGCCACGGTGAGGATGTCCGCCACCACGGCGTCGGGGTCGAACTCCGAGATCAGCGGCATCGTGTCGCGCGCTGCGCGTACCGCGGCCGCATAGGGTGCGAGCCCTCCCTTTGGCCAGACCTCGTACTCGGGCGCCGGGGCGAACGACATGCCCTCGCGCTCCACGTGCTCGGCCCAGCGCCTCCACGTCTGCAGACACACCTCGTGCCCGCGGGCGACCAAGGCGCGCCCCAGGGCGATGGCGGGAAACGCGTGCCCGGGATCGCCGAACGCGGCCAGCAGGTAGCGCCGGCTCAGACCATCTCCGCCAGGTCGCGGATCATCCGCTTGCGCTCTTCGGGATCGAACGCCAGCGGGCTGCAGATCAGCGTGCCCACGCCTGCGTCGCGGTAGACGGCCAGGCGCTCGGCCACGTGGTCCTTGGTGCCGCACAGCGAGGTCTGGTCGATCAACTCGACGGGAAGCGCCGCCGCGGCCTCGTCGCGCTTGCCCGCCAGGTAGAGGTCCTGGACCTCGTCGGCGGCCTCTTCGAAGCCGTAACGGCGCACGAGCGCGTTGTAGAAGTTCTTGTCCTTGGAGCCCATGCCGCCCACATAGAGCGCCAGCAGCGGCCGTACGGCGTCGCGGGCCCGGTCGATGTCGTCGTCGATCGACACGTTCACGTTCGGCGCGATGTCGAACGAGTCGTCGATCCGCTTGTCGCCATCCGCGCGCGCCGCGCCCTCCTCGAGCAGCGTGCGGAACTCGCCCACGTGCTCGGGGCTGAAGAAGGTGGGCAGCCAGCCGTCGGCGATCTCGCCGGTGAGCTGGGTGTTCTTGGGGCCGATGGCAGCGATGTAGATCGGGATCCGGTCCTGGACCGGCGAGATCGTGAGCTTGAGTGCCTTCCCCGGTCCATCGGGGAGGGGGAGGGTGTACGCCTCGCCGTCGAACTCGAGCTTCTCGCGGGCCAGGGCCTTGCGCACGATCGCCACGTACTCGCGGGTGCGCAGCAGCTGCTTCGCGAACCGCTGGCCGTGCCAGCCCTCCGCCACCTGGGGGCCCGAGGAGCCGATGCCCAGCAGCATCCGCCCCCCGGAGATGTTGTCGAGCGTGGCGGCGGTGATGGCGGTCATCGCCGGCGTCCGCGCGGGCATCTGGAAGATCGCCGAGCCGATCTTGATCCGCTCGGTGTTCGAAGCCAGCCAGGCGAGCACCGTGGCCG
>JBBSLY010000030.1:0-10336 GCA_038233455.1 Solirubrobacterales bacterium
CATCCGAGTAGAGGGTGCCCTGCACGAGGTAGCGCGGGTGGCCGAGCTTGGCCGCCTCCTCCTCGAAGACGCGGATGAACTCCTCGCCGATCACCTTGCGCTTGGCCTCGGGCTCGGTGACCCCCTCGAGGCGCGCGAGGAAGCGGTCCTCGGCGTCGACTGCCACCAGGGGCACCTTGAACGTGTCCCGGAAGGCGGCCACCACCTGATCGCCCTCGTTCTTTCTCATCAGGCCGTGATCCACGAACACGCACGTGAGCTGGTCGCCGACGGCGCGGTGCACCAGCAGGGCGGCCACCGAGGAGTCGACCCCGCCGGAGAGCCCACAGATCACGCGCCCTTCACCGACCTGCTCGCGGATGCGGCGGATCTGCTCCTCGGCGACCGAGGCCGCGTTCCAAGCCATGTCGGCGCCGCAGATGTCCTCGAGGAAGCGGGTGAGGATCTCCGTGCCATAGGGGGTGTGGACGACCTCGGGGTGAAACTGGATGCCGTACAGGCCCTTCTCGGAGTCCTCGAAGGCCGCCACCGGCGACTCGCTCGAGGAAGCCAGAGCGGTGGCCCCCGGCGGCGCCTCGTAGACCGTGTCGCGGTGGCTCATCCAGCAGCTCTGCTCGGCGGGCAGGCCCTCGAGCAGGCGCCCGTGCTCGGCGACCGTCAACTGCGAGCGACCGAACTCACCCACCTCCGCGCCCTGCACCTCGCCACCCAGGCTGAGCACCATCGCCTGCATCCCGTAGCAGATGCCGAGCACCGGAACGCCAAGCTCGAGCAGCTCCATGTTGAGCGCAGGCGCCCCCTCCGAGTAGACCGAGGCGGGACCGCCGGAGAGGATCAGCCCGCGGGGCTTTCGCCGGCGCACCTCCTCCACGTCCACGTCATACGGCAGCAACTCGCTGAACACCCCACACTCGCGCACGCGCCGAGCGATCAGCTGGGAGTACTGACCCCCGAAGTCGAGCACCAGTACCTCCTCGTGGCTCCGGACGGCCGCCGGCGGCTCGTCGGGCACAGCGACGGTGTGCCCGGCAGGCACGTTCACTCGACGAGAGCAGGATCCGCAGCGGGCGCCGAGCCATTCGTGACGCCGTCCGAAGCGGGGGCCGCCTTGGCCGCCGACTGGGCACCCATGCCGATCGCCTGATCGCGCTGGAGCTGCTTGCCCTCGGTCTGCAGCGAGGGCGCCACCATCACCTCTGCGCGGTGGAAGGAGGGGATGTCCTCGTGCCCACAGGTGGCCATCGACGTGCGCAGGCTGCCCATCAGGTTGAAGGTGCCGTCATTCTCGTGGGCGGGGCCGAGCAGGATCTGCTCGAGCGATCCGTTCTGGGTGGTCTTCACCCGCGCCCCGCGCGGGAGGTCGGGGTGGAAGGTGGCCATGCCCCAGTGGTAGCCGTGGCCGGGCGCCTCATAGGCCCGAGCCAGCGGGGATCCGATCATCACGGCGTCCGAGCCGCAGGCGAAGGCCTTGGAGATGTCGCCGCCGTTGCGCATGCCGCCGTCGGCGATCACCTTCACGTACTCGCCGGTCTCGAGCATGTTCTGCGAGCGGGCTGCGGCCACGTCGGCGATAGCGGTGGCCTGCGGGACGCCGATCCCGAGCACGCCACGCGTGGTGCACGCGGCGCCGGGGCCCACGCCCACCAGCACCGCGACCGCGCCGGTGCGCATCAGGTGCAGGCCCGTGGAGTAGGAGGCACAGCCCCCGACGACCACGGGCGCGTCGACCTCGCGGATGAACTCCTTGAGGTTCAGCGGCGGGCGCGACTCGTCGGTCGAGACGTGCTCGGCCGAGATCACCGTGCCCTGGATCACGAGGATGTCGAGGCCGGCCTCGAGCGCGGCCGCGTAGTGGGTGCGGACCCGCTGGGGGGTCAGGGACGCCGCGCAAACCACGCCCTGCTCCTTCACCTCGCGGATGCGCTGCACCATCAGGTCGGGGTCTAGCGGTGCGGCATAGACCCGCTGCATCTCGGACGTGGCCTCGTCCTTCTCGAACCCCGCGATGCGCTCGAGCTGCTCCTCGGCGTCGCCGTAGCGGGAGAAGATCCCCTCGAGGTTGAGCACCGCGAGCCCGCCCAGCTTGCCGATCGCTCCGGCCGTCCCGGGCGAGACGACGCCGTCCATCGCCGAGGCGAGCAACGGCAGCTCGAAGCGGTAGGGACCGAGGGTCCAGGTGATGTCGATGTCGTCGGGGTCGCGGGTACGGCGCGACGGGACGATGGCGATGTCATCGAACCCGTAGGCGCGGCGACCCTTCTTTCCCCTACCGATCTCCACTTCCATGGCGGCAACCTTAGGTTCGGCGGCGGACGGTCATCACAACTTAGCAACGCCAATGAGCCGCTCTGGAATGCGGTTTAGCCGCATTTTGCGAAGTTTAGAGGGCGTCTTCGCCGGGACCGGCGCCGGGCGCGAGAGCGAACGTCGCATCCACGTCGAGCTCGACCTCCTCGAACAGCCGCTCGACCTGACGTGGGTCGATGACGCCCGCGCCGAAGTGCTGTGTGGACTCGGCGCCGCACGCCACCCCGAAACGCACGCAGTCGAGGTCCTCCCGGCCCCCGTAGCGGGCGGCGACGTAGCCGGCGAGGAACGCGTCGCCCGAGCCGACCGAGGAGACCGGCTCGAGGGGTTCGAGGGTGGCGCGGCAGAGCTGCAGCGGCCGGGTGGGGTCGTCTCCCCCGCCGACCAGCGCGAGGCAGCCGTCCGCGCGGGTCATGAGCGCTTCGCGGGCGCCGAGCTCCACCATCTCGCGCACCGCCGTGCGGCGGTCGTCCTCGTCGGCGAACTCATGGCCCACGAGCTCCTCGGCCTCCAGCTCATTGGGGCTCAGCAGGCTCGGGCCGGCGCGCGCGGCAAGCCGCAGCGGCTCGCCCTCCGCGTCGATGACGGTGAGCACGTCCATGCGGGCAAGCTCTGACACCAGGCGCGCGTACAGCGCCGGATCCACGCCCCGAGGCAGGCTGCCCGAGATGACGCACACGGCCGCGCCCTTGGCGAGGTACAGGAGCTTGTCCACGAACAGCTCGAGCTCTGCCTCGGCGACGGTCGGCCCCCGCTCGTTGATCTCGGTCTGCTCGCCGGAGGTCGGGTCGACCACCGCGGTGGACATGCGCGACTCCTCGCGGATGCGAACGAAATCGTTGAGGATGGCCTCCTCGGTGAGCTGCTCGATGATTCGGGTTCCGGTCGGCCCGCCCGCCAGCCCGGTAGCGATCACGGGCTGCCCCAGCGCCTTGAGCGCGCGCGCCACGTTCACGCCCTTGCCGCCCGCCATCGAAGTCTGCTCGACCGCCCTGTGGCGGCGGCCCAGGCGGAAGTTGGGCACCGCGAGCGTCTTGTCGATGGCCGCGTTGAAAGTGACCGTGATGATCATCGCCGCGGAGAGGCTAAAGCACGCCTATCCGGCGTACGCGCCGCCACGCCCGTCCCCAGCGACGCCTCGGCCGAGCGCCTACCAGGCCTCCGGCGGGGCCTCGGAGCTGCGGCGCGCGCGCCTCGCGGCGGCCCGCTCGGCATCCCGCCGGCGGCGGGCCCTGGACCGGCCCGCCAGCATCACGCCCGCTCCGGCGCCCAGGAGCAGCGCGAGAAGCATCCAGGCACCGCCGAGCTCGTGCGCAGCGATGCGCAGCGGCCCGGCTCCCGGCACCTCTGCGGCGGTGACCAGCCCGACGCGGCGGACGCGGCGGCCGTCGCGCAGAACCCAGATCGTGCCCACCCGCTCCCCCGCCGCGAGCTCGCCCTCGACGGACTCCGGCGCATCCACACGCGTGGTCAGCTTCTGGCCCCGGCGCGCGACCAGCCTCAGGCCCTGCGCGGGCACCAGCTTGACGCTCGAGTCGCGGTACTCGACCTCGGTCGTCGCGATCGTCTCCGCGGCGTCGAGCACCTCCACCCGCCGAAACTGCGCCAGGCCGTAGCGCAGCAGCGCGAGCGTGTCGGCGTTGCGCGCCGCCTCACTCGGCTCCCCGAGTACGACGCTGATGACCTGCGAACCGAGCCGACCGCGGGCGGCGCCCACGAGGATGTAGCCGGCGGTATCGGTGTGGCCGGTCTTGACGCCGTCGACGAAGTCGTAAGCGGCGATCAGGTCGTTGCGGTTTGACACCAGCCTGGGACGGTTGCCGGACTCGAGCTGCGCGGAGGGCATGTCGACCGTGCGCGCGAAGCGGCGGTTGCGCAGCAGGCGGCGGGTGAGCGAGGCGAGGTCGCGCGCCGTCGAGTAGTTGGCCGGGTCGTCGAGGCCGATCGGGTTCGCGTAGCTCGTGTCGTCCAGGCCGAGCTCCTGCGCGCGCGCGTTCATCTGGTCCACGAACGCCTCCCGCGTGCCCGCGACCCCCTCGGCCAGGGTCACCGCGGCGTCGTTCGCGCTCTCGAGCAGAAGCGCCTCCAGGAGATCGTCCACCCGCATACGCTCACCCGCCACCAGGTCGATCTTCGACTCGATCGCCAGCGCCTGGTAGGCCGCCGCGGTGAACACGTCGTCCGGAGAAGTCTGCTCGAGGGTGAGCAGTGCCGTCATGAGCTTCGTGGTGCTGGCGATCGGCCGGCGGACACCCGGCGCCTTTCGCAGCAGCGTCTGCCCGTCCCGGGCGTCGATCAGGATCGCTGCGGCGGCGTTGTCGAGGGCCGGAGCCGGCGGGTGCTGCTGTCCCGCGGCCGTCGCGGGTGCCAGCAGGGCAGCCAGACACAGCGCAGCAGCGAGCGCGTGCCCTGCGCGGGTGGCCACTAGCGCAGCTTGATCTTCTGGCCGGTCACGAGGGCTTGCGGGTCGAGCTCGGGATTGAGCTCTTCGATCGTCTCGACCGAAACGCCGGTCTCGTCGGCGATCGCCCCGAGCGTGTCACCCACCTCGACCGTGTAGGTGGCCTTGCGCCGGCGCGCCTTGCGCTTGGCGGGCGAGGTGGTGGTCTCCGTCGTCGTGGACTCGGCGCTGGTCGAATTGCCGCTGGGGGCAGCGGAGTCATCGCCGCTGCCCGACGCGCCGAGCACGATCAGCAGCGCGAGGGCGAAGGCCACGAGGGCGATCGGCGCCAGCAGGCGAGCGGGGCTTCGGGAAGGGTGGTCGGACATGGGCACGGGGACCGGCGATGCATCCGGCTCCCGAGGATAGGGTGGTCCCTACACGTTCCACGTCACCGCCCGCAACTCCTGCGCGGCGGCTTGCGCCGCAAGGGCGGGATCTCCGCCCCGCTCCCGGTGGGCGTTGACGATCGAGCGCGAAGCCGCGATCAGGCCCGACGCTGGGTGCGGGCCGAAGGCCGGCCCCAGATCCTCCCCCCTGGCGCCCTGGGCACCCACTCCGGGCAGCAGGAAGATCGCCGCAGGCATCAGCTCGCGCAGCCGCCCGAGGCGCTCAGGCCGCGTGGCACCCGTGACCGCTCCAACCAGGGACAGGCCGCACTCCCCGGTCCGGCCGGCACCGAGGTCGGCGACCATCTCCGCGAGGCGTTCGTGCAGCGGCGCGCCTCCGGCGTCGAGATCCTGGAGGTCGGCCGCGCCGGGATTCGAAGTGCTGACGAGCAGAAAGCAGCCCGCTCCGGCCGCCTCGGCGCCCTCGACCAGGGGCTGCAGCGAATCGCGGCCGAGCAGCGGGTTGGCGGTGAAGGAGTCGGCCCCGAAGCCCGCGACCTCGCCGAACGGCGTCGGCGTAGAGCCCGCCAGAGCCTGCGCGTACGCGCTCGCGGTGACCGGAACGTCGCCACGCTTGGCGTCGGCGATCACCAGCAGACCCGCCCGGCGGGCTCCCGCGCGTACCGCCTCCAGCGCCCTCCACCCCGGTACGCCCAGCCGTTCGAAGCAGGCGAACTGCAGCTTCACGGCCACGCAGGCCGAACCGGCCGCTTCGATAGCGGCCAGGCAATGGCGCTCGACTGCCGCCCCCGCCAGCTCAGCGACCTCGGCTCCTTGGCCGGTCTCAGCCGGCGGACCTTCCTCCAGATCCTCCAGAGCGACCGGCCACAGCGCCGCTGGATCCGGATCCAGGCCCAGCACGACCCGGCTGCGGCGCTCCTCTACGAGCGCCGCAAGCCGGTCCGCGAAGTGGGCGGAAGGGCTAACCGCCCTTGACGGACTTCTTGAGCGCCGAGCCTGCCGAGAAGCGCGGGACCCGGCTCGCGGCGATCTGGATCTTCTCGCCGGTCTGAGGGTTGACTCCCTGCCGGGCGCCTCGATCGGCGACCGAGAACTTGCCGAAACCGGTGAAGCTGACCTCCCCGCCGCGTTTGAGGGTGTCCTCGATGACCGACAGGACCGCGTCCACCGCCTCCCCTGCGTCGCCCTTCGACAGGCCCGACTCAGCGGATACCTGGTCGACGAATTCAGACTTCGTCACTTTCTCCTCCTTCAACGGGATCTGACAATTGCGGCGAAACTAACAACGACCGCGGACGACCCCGCTTGGAAAGCGGCTTTCCGGGCGCCCGAACCCGCTATTTGCGTGACTTGGCCCGAGTCCGGACGGCCGAAGCGGCCGGGACCAGCCCATGCCCGCCGCGCCTACCGGCGACCCCGCGTGTCCTCGGCATCCGCCAGGGCGATCATCCGCTCGGCAAGGTCGAGGATCTCGTCGTGGCCCTTGGCGCCGGGGGCGAGGACCGCCGGATGCCCTGCGCCGCGGTAGAGCAGCACCCGCGGCTCGCGGTCACGCTGGCGCCGGCGCACGGCGGCAGCCACACCCTCGGCGACCGCGGTGGCCCGTCCGAGCGGGCCCCTCGGCTGTTCCCTCAAGCCGAGCCCTCGTAGGCCAGCAGCGTTCGGCGCATGTCGTAGAGCACCAGAGCGGGCAGCGCGAGGCGGCGCGCGACGCACGAGAGGGTGTGGCCCGGGGTCCTGACGACGAAAACGCCGCCGTTGCCGGTCTGGGCCTCGAGCTCCTCGACCGGGCCATCTGCCCCATCCGCCCGCGACACCAGGTCGAACGCCAGGCCGGCCAGCCGCCGCCCGGTCGTCCGATCGGCACCGGCCACGGCGACGAGGCCCCCGGCCGGATCCCCGAGGACGGCGAGGCGCACGTCCGGGGACATCTCGAGCAGCCGCTCGGCGGCCTCCTCGGCGGCCTCAGATGGGTCGCTCACCGGGCGGCCGCAGCGGCGAGAGGACGCGGGCCGGCCATCGGCGTCAGAATAGCGTCGTGCCCTTGCCCCGAATCTCTTGGATCGTGACGGTCGGAATCTCCCTCACCGCCGCACTTCTCGTGCTCATCCAGGGCTATCAGGGCTACGCCGGCGTGCTGCTCGCAGTGGGGTGCGCCGCCGCGGTCAACCTGAAGTAAGGAAGGCTGCGGTGCTCGCCCGAGACCGAAAGCTGCGGTGCTCAGCCGAGATTGAAAGCTGCGGTGCTCGCCCGATCAACGATCGGGCTGCGCTCCTCGCCCACGATCGGCTTGCGCTCCTCGCCCGGTGGTGCCGTCCTCGTCGTGGCCTTCGGGCTCGAGGTGGATCAGGATGTCGGCGTCGCGCAGGCGTAGCGCGATCGCGCGCTGGAGCTCGTGCGTGATCTCGTGGGCGCGCCGGAGCGAGGTGCCGTCGGTGAACTGGACGTGCAGATCCACGTGGCGCCTGCTTCCGGCCCGCCGGGCACGGAGCTTGTGATAGCCGGCGACCTCCGGCGCCCCATGCTCTGCCAGCGTCTCGCGCACGGCGTCGAGCTCGGCTGCCGGCAGCGCCTCGTCGACGAGGACCCGCGACGAGCGGGCGAGGATCCGCACGCCGGCTCCGACGATCGCGACGGCCACCAGGAGCGCCGTGATCGGATCGAGCACCTGGAGGCCGGTGACCTCGACCAGGACCAGCGCCACGAGCACCCCGGTCGAGGTGACCGCATCGGTGCGGAGGTGGGCGGCGTCGCCCTCGAGCGCCGGCGAGTCCGTCAGGTCCGCCCTGCGGTAGAGGAAGCGCGACACCGCGAAGTTGGCCACGGCAGAGAAACCGATGACGCCGATCCCGATCCCGAGGAAGTGCACCTCGGGGGGGTCCACCAGCCGCCTGCTGGACTCGAACACGATGATGCCGGCCCCGACCAGGATCAGCATCCCCTCGATCGCGGCCGAGAGGTTCTCGATCTTCGCGTGGCCGTAGGGATGATCGTCGTCGGCCGGCTCGTCGGCCTTTCGGACCGAGAAGTAGGCGATCACCGCCGCGATCAGGTCGACGCTGGAGTGCACCGCCTCGGTGATGATCGCCACCGACCCCGTGATCACACCGGCGGCCAGCTTGAGCGCTATGAGGAGCGAGTTCGAGAGGATCGAGACCCCCGCGGCCCGGGTCTTTTTCGGTGCCTGTGCCGCAGGGCCCACGGCCCTGGCCGGCCCGATCATCGGCCGCGGCCATCGGCATCGAGGTGGGACAGCAGAGCCCGCGCGGCTCGGCCGCGATGGCTGATCGCTTCCTTCTCGCGCGCGGACAGCTCGGCCATCGTGCGGCCGTCGTCGAGATCGGCGGGCACGAACGCCGGGTCATAGCCAAAGCCCCCCTCGCCACGGGGCTCGTGGGTCAACCACCCTTCGCAGCGCCCCCCGACCACGACCTCCTCCCCATCCCCCAAGACCAGCGCCAGGGCGGCCACGTAGGCGACCCGCGGGTCGCCACTGCGATCCACCTCGGCCAGCAGCTTGGAGAGGTTCTCCGCGTCGTCTGCGTACTCGCCCGCGAACCGCGCCGACCTGACTCCTGGCGCACCGCCGAGCACGACAGCCTCGATCCCCGAGTCGTCCGCCAGCGCCGGCTCGCCGGTGGCGGCCGCGGCCGCCCGCGCCTTGGCGAGCGCATTCTCGTCGAATGTGGTGCCGGTCTCGGGCGGCAGCGTGACCGAGTCCGGCAGCGCGATCAGGTCATGCGGGGCCATCAGCTCGCGCAGCTCGCGCAGCTTGTGGGCGTTTCGTGAGGCGAGCACGAGCCGCATGTTCGTCCCTCAGGCAGCAGGCGCGGCCACGGCCGCGCGCTGGTGCTCACGCAGCCGTTCGATCCCCGAGGCAGCCAGCTCGAGCAGCTCGTCCAGGGAGGTGCGCGACAGCGGTGTGCGCTCGCCCGTGGCCTGCACCTCCACCAGGCCTCCGTCGCCCGTCATCACCACGTTCATGTCCACCTCGGCGTTGGAGTCCTCCGGGTAGTCGAGATCGAGGACCGCGGCTCCGTCGACCATGCCACAGGAGACGGCGGCGACCGACTGGCTCAGTGGAAGCGCGTCGATCAGGTCCTGCTCGATCAGGCCCCTGAGCGCCAGCTCGAGCGCCACGTACCCGCCGGTTATGGCCGCGCAGCGGGTGCCGCCGTCTGCCTCCAGCACGTCACAGTCGATCCAGACGGTGCGCTCACCCAGCCGCCCGAAGTCCACCACCCCGCGCAGCGCGCGCCCGATCAGCCGCTGGATCTCGACGGTGCGTCCGTCGGGGCGACCCTTTGAAACGTCGCGCTGCTTGCGCTGGCCGGTGGACGCGGGCAGCATCCCGTACTCCGCGGTCACCCATCCGCGGCCCTTGCCGCGCATCCACTGGGGCACCTTCTCCTCCACCGACGCGGTGCAGATCACGCGCGTTCCGCCCATCTCGATCAGGGCCGACCCGCTGGCCGAGCTCATGAAGCCGGGTCGGATGGCGACATCGCGCAGGTCGGCCCCCCCGCGACCGTCGTGCCTCATGCGAGCGCCTGTGCTTCGGTGGGCTCCACGGGAGCAGGCCGCGCCACCTGCACGTGACCGACCCGGGCGATCGGCAGCTGCAGGAAGCGGGTGCCAAGGCGGCGGAAGTCCTCCGGGTCGCCCGATGCCAGGAACCCGTACTGCCCTCGGCGGTTGCTCGGGGCGGCGAGCTCGGCGCGATCGAGCTCGCGCTCGACCTCTGCCGCTATCGCCTCTCCCGAGGAAACGACCGTCACCCCCCGGCCGAGGGTGCGCTGGAGCACCGGGCGCACGAGCGGGTAGTGGGTGCAGCCGAGGATGACCGTGTCCACATCCGCGTCGATCAGCGGCTCGCAGGCGCGCTCCACGCACGACACCGTGCGCTGGTCCACTTCGCCGCCCGCCTGGATCAGGGGCGCCAGCTCGGGTGCGGGCACTGAGTGGAGGGTCGCCCGTCCCCCCGATGCCTCTCTCAGGGCGCGGTCGTAGGCTCCGCTGCGCACCGTGGCGGGTGTCGCGATCCGGCCAACGCGGCCCGATTTCGTGGCGGCGGCGGCCAGCCGCGACTCGGGCCCGACCACGCCGACCACGGCGACCCGCCCGGCCACCCGCTCCCGCAGCGCGGGCAGCGCCGCGGCGGTGGCGGAGTTGCACGCGACCACCAGCAGCTTGGCGCCCCGGTCGAGCAGGATGTCGGCCAGCTCGAGGGCGAAGCTCA
>JBBSLY010000031.1:0-10299 GCA_038233455.1 Solirubrobacterales bacterium
CACCGCAGCCAGTCCAGGTAGTCCAGGCATTTCCAGTCCTCGTCGAACCACGCCCGAAGCTCCGCGTAAGAGCCTGGGTAGTCCTGGCCCGCCACCAGCGCCATCCCGCCATTCTACGGCACTAACATGGAGACCCCAACTCCGAGGATCTGGTCCTGGAAGGCGTCGTCGATGCGACGGAGGTCGGCGAGCTCCTGGGTCGCGAGCAGCAACGACAGCCGCGCGGACCGGGCGCGCTGAAAGAGGCCGAGGATGTGGTCCGCACCGAAGGCCGCGAACTCGTCGACCGCGACGACGGCCGGCCAGCTCCGGCCGGGGTTGGCCTCGACTGTCCCGGCGACGGTCTTCAGGTCTTGGAAGATCGCGGCGCCGAGCAGCGCGGTCGTTTCGGGGTAGCGGGCGCTGTTGAGGCTGAAAACCACCACCGCCCGCGCGGCGACCGCGGCGCGCAGGTCGATCACCTCGGCAGGGTCGTCCGGTGGCTGTAGCTGCGGTCCGTGTTCGCTTTCGGTGAGCAGCGCGAGGCGGTTTCGCAGCCCCGAGAGCTGGCGGCGCTCCTCTGGGGTGAGCTGTTCGAGGTAGCCGGCGAGGCGGTCGGCGTCGACCTCGCCGTCGATCGCGCGGCAGTACATCGCGAGGCGGTCGGGGTCGAGCAGGTCCACGACCTGGGCAAGGTGGGCGGTCTCGCCGCGCGCGCGGATGGCGGTGAAGAGGTTGAGCAGGTAGCGCTGGTAGAGGCGCTTGTAGTGGGGCTCTGTCCACTCCTCCGCGGCGATCAGCTTGTCCGCCTGCTCTGACGGGCCGCCGGCCGCAAGCGGGTTCCATGCCTGGGCCGCGCGGTCGAGCGAGAAGCAGAAGAAGGGTCGCCCCCACTGGAGAGCCTCGGCGCGGGCGCGCTGGACCAGCTGCGGGTCGCCCTTGGGATCGACCAGCACCGCGCCGAACCCCGCCTGGATGTGCTGCCACAGCGCTGCTGAGAGCGTCGTCGTCTTGCCCGCGCCGGTCGCGCCGATCAGCAGCATGTGCCGTCCCTCGCGCCGGCCGAGCGGTAGGCGCACAACCGCCCGGTTCTCGTCCTCGCCGAGCGCGTAAACGCCGGGGACGTCCAACGGCCCGTAGCGCCTTACTCGCTGCCGGTCTCTCCAGTCGTGGGCCACCTTGCGGATCGACCGCGCCCGCCGGGCGTGCTGGGCCAGCTCGCCGCCGGCCTTCTTTGCCATCGCGATCCGCAGCCGTCGGACCAGCGCCCCCGACACCCCGGCCGAGATCAGCAGGCCGCCCAGAAACGGCTCCCCGAGGACGCGCACGCACAGATAGCCGGGCAGGGCGAACAGCACGAGCGCGAAGCTCGGCCGCAAGTTGCGCCGGCCGAGTAGCCACGCCACCACCAGCGCAAAGGCCAGCCCAACGATCGCGCCGTAGAAGACGTACATGGCCGCCTCAAGCTGCGGCGACTCGGTGTTCGGATCCGAGATCAACGAGATCCTCCAGAGGTCTGAGGTCAAACAGCTCTCCGGCCGCCGCGCGCGAAACCGCGCGCCCGACCGCCGCCCGCGCCGCCGGAGCGGCGTAGTAGCGCACCCCGCCGACATGCCGGCCGCGCACATACGCGCCCACGATCGACTCCAGCCGAGCCCGCCCCTTCACCGCAAGCTCGACCTCCACCACCAACGGCCCACCGCGATCTGACTCGACGGCCAGGTCGGGGAAGTGCAGCCCCCGCCGGGTCGCCTCGCCGCCCAGACGCACCGCATACCGCAACCCCTCGGTGCTCTGTCCCTCGCGCGAACGAAGCTCGCGCTCGGTCACCACCGTCGCCCGGCCGAACTCGCGCTCGAGCTCGACCAGCACCTCGACCGCTATCCGGTCGTGGCGGTAGGTGCGGATATCAACCCGTGGGCGCGGCAGCTCGACTCCCGCGGCCTGCAGCCCCGCAACCGTCGCGAGATACACCCCGGGCTGAGCGTGAAAGACCCGCCGATGCTCCAACAGACCGAGGCCGACCAGCCCCCGCAAACGCCGATACGCATTGCGCTCGTCCATCGCGAACCGCCCGGCGACCTGCCCCGCCAGCGTGAACCGACACCTGCCGATCCAACGCACCATCGCGACGTCCCTCGACGTCACCCGAAACCCAACACCACAACCAAACTCCATGCCCAACGATGCTCCACATCAATTGGACGGAATGCTGCTCCCTCTACCCCAAACACCCCCTCTCTTCTCCTTCCTCTCCTCCTCCTCAACCCACCACCAACACCCCTTCCTGCCTCGAACGATCCGACCCCGCCACCCCTCCCCACAACCACAGTTGATGACCCACGATGGGGGGGCGGGGTCGGATCGGGCGAGGCAGGCCACGGCGCTCGCCAGAGCCACGTCAGGCCCTTCAAGCCACCAGTTCGGGCGGTAGGGCTAGCGGTAGTTCTCGTCGGACCGTCTAAGCAGCAGCGTCTCTTGGTTCCGCGTTCGCCCTGACGCCGTCGATGGTCGCCACGAGGTCGCTCACGTCCTCCTCAGGAAAGATGCCCTCCGGCCCCTGCGGCACGACATCTGTGAATGGCGACTCGTAGAGCGACCCCGGATCCATGAGCCCGTTCTCGGTGAGGTGTTCGATGACAAGGTTCACGAAGTGGTGCTGATCGGCGTTGAGGGTGCGATCCGCGATGAAGGCCGCGAACGCCTCCGCGGCAGCGCTGCGCTCAAGGCCGACGAGCGAGCGAATGAAGGTTCCGAGACCTGCGCCTTCCTCGCGCGCCCGGTCGAGGTCTGCTCCACGACCGATCCCCGCCTCGACGAGCATCCGTTCGAGCTCGGCGAGATCGCTCGCCGTCAGCGGGTGGTTGCGACGCAGCTTCTGAAGCGCGACGTGATCCTCGTGCTCGCGCAGGTACGAGCGCGCCTTCTCACGGAAGCGCTCGAAGTCGGCGCCGACCAACCACTCGCCTAGGCCGATCTCGTCGACGCCGCCCAACTCGTCGGTGAAGTCCGTGTAGACGATGGCGCGCTTGCGCCGCTCGAGCAGCCGGACCAGGCTGCGGACGCGCCGGCGGGCTCCCTCGAGCATCGTCGGCGTGACGTTCACCCACCACTCGTCCCCGGCAAGCTCGTCGAGCAGCTCCTGCTGCTCGCGGATCGCAGGGATCGCCGTCTGCTCGAGCAGACCGGCGGCGATCTCCTGAACCTGGCGGCGCAGCCGTTCCTCGCCCGGCTCCGGTCGTAGCCGGCGCAGCTGCAGTCCGAGCACGATCAGGTCGAATCGCTTGGCGGCCTCGTCGTCGTCGCGAGCGGTCGTCGGAAGGTCCGCGAGGTGCTCGCCGATCTCCTCTGCTCGCGCAGTGTCCAGCCCGTCCCAGGCGTCGGCTTCGGCGTATCGCTCGACCCAGCGGCGGTGCGGACGCACGAGGAAGTTGTCGGGGTTCATCCCGCGGACCTGGCCGTGCAGCAACGCGACGGTGTCCTCGCGGAGACCTCGGTCACCGCTCGCGCCCTCCTCGCCCAGCGCGAGCACCAGCTCGAGCCGGTCTGTGAAGAGCCGCTGGCCGATCGACGGGCTGAGCCGGCCCTCTGCCGCCGGGATGTCCTGGTTGAAGAAGGGGACGTTCTCGCAGCAGTCGAAGACGAAGAAGTCGCGCTTGGGCTCACCGGGGCCGAAGAGGTCGGGACAGAGCCGCGTGCCGCGGCCGATCATCTGCCAGAACTTCGTCTTCGAGCGCACGCGCTTGAAGAACACGAGGTTGACGACCTCGGGCACGTCGATGCCGGTGTCGAGCATGTCGACCGACATCGCGATGTGCGGCGCCTTCTCCTTGATCGAGAAGTCGTCGATCAGCGACTGCGCGTACTCGGTCTTGAACGTGATCACGCGTGCGAAGTGGCCGGCTTGGTCCGGGTAGTTGGCGTCGAAGCGCTCGGCGATGAACTCGGCGTGGGCGCTGTTCTTGGCGAAGACGATCGTCTTGCCGAGCCGGTCGCCGCTCGCGACCCGGTGGCCGCGAGCCATGAGCGTCTCGAGCACCTTGTCGACGGTGTCGGCGTTGAACAGCCAGCGGTTGATCGCCTCCGCGCCGATCTCGTCGGGCATCTCGTCCTCCTCGCCCCAGTCCTGTTCCTCCCAGAGCTCGCGCTCCTCCTCGCTGAGGTCGTCGTAGGTGATTCCCTCGCGGGGGAACTTGAGCGGGACGTCGATCGCCCGCGGCGGCACGAGGTAGCCATCCGCGACGGCCTCCTCGAGGCCGTAGGCGTCGGTCGGTACTCCGGGCTCGAGGTTGAACAGCCCGTAGGTGTTGCGGTCGACCTCGTCCTTCGGGGTCGCCGTCAGGCCGACGAGCAGCGAGTCGAAGTAGCTGAAGATCGCTCGGTACTTCTGGTAGACGGAGCGGTGGGCCTCATCGATGACGACGAGGTCGAAGAAGCCCGGGCCGAAGCGGCGCTCCTCGCCCGGCTCGGGCTCGCCCATGCGGCCCATCATCGTCGGGTAGGTGGAGGCGTAGACCCGGCCTTCGGCACTCTTCTCGGTCACGAGGTTGACCGTCGCGACGTCCGGTAGGTGCTGTTTGAACGCGCCGACGGCCTGGTTGACGAGCGCCACTCGGTCGGCGAGGAACAGCACGCGCTTTACCCAGCCCGCGCGCATCATCAGGTCAACCAGGGCGATCACCGTGCGCGTCTTGCCGGCGCCCGTGGCCATCACGAGCAGCGCTCGGCGCTGGAGGTCTGCCTCGAAGGTCTCGCAGATGCTCCGTATCGCCCGCTGCTGGTAGTGGCGCTCGACGATCTCCGGGTCGATCTGGATCTGCGCCAGCGACTTGCGCGCGGTGCGTCGCTGCACGAGCAGCGCCAGCTCGTCCTTGGTGTAGAAGCCCTGTACCTGGCGCGGCGGGTAGCGCTCGTCCTCCCACAGCCAGGTCTCGTAGCCATTGGAGTAGAAGATCACCGGCCGCTGGCCGAACTCCTGCTCGAGGCAGTCGGCGTAGAGCTTGGCCTGCTGGCGGCCCACCTTCGCGTCGCGGCGCGTCCGCTTGGCCTCAACGAGCGCGAGCGGCTTTCCGTCGTCACCCCAAAGGACGTAGTCGACGTAGCCGACGCCCTTCTCGTTGGGCATGCCGTGGACCTCGTACTCACGGTCGCGCGTTTGATCGAGCGCCCAGCCGGCCTCCTTGAGCAGGAGGTCGATGTACAGATCCCGGGTCTGCTCCTCGTCGTAGTCGTGCTCGTCGGGTCGGGCCGCGTTGGCTGCCTTGGCCTTGGCGATCTCCTCGCGCAGCCGCGCGAGCTGCATCTGGAGCTGTTCGTTGTCGCCGCGGGCCCGCTCGAGCTGCTGGTCACGTGCGGCGTGCGCGGCGGCCTCCTTCCGCAGCGCCTCGCGGGTCTGCTCACGCTGTTCGCTCGAGAGCGGACGCGGGATCGCATCGGGGTTGAAGGCGAGCGTGGTCTCGGGTAGGTGATCGGCCTCGAGCGCGTACGTGCGGGCCACCCAGAACAGGACGTGGAAGAGCTCTCGCACGACCGCGACTGCCGCGTCCGGGGCGATCGGCTTGCGGCGGTGGACGGCTGCGTTGCCCTACTTGCGGATCACGTCCATCTTCGTTCTGATCCGCTTCTCGACGGCGCTCTTGAAGGTGGGCTCGAAGAGCATCGCCGAGAGGTCGTCCTTGTAGGGCCGCCGCAGCGCATTGTCGGCGTCGTAGAGCCAGTGGAGGGCAAGCTCAAGCGCGCGGCGTGCGTAGAAGCAGGCAGTCCGAGGGTCGGCGATGACGTTGCGCTCGGCCCGGGCGGCCTCGTCGGCGAGGTCCGGCCAGCCCGCGCGGAGGAAGGTGAAGTTGCTCGGCGGCCGCTGCGGCTGGGGTGCGGCCGGGTTGGTCATGTGCGGTCAGAGCTCGCCGGAGAAGGCGCGGGATTGGAGGGAGGCGAAGAGGGTGTCGAGGTGGCGGAGATGGGCCCGGGCCCGGCTTGAAGCCAGTTCGAGCCATCCGACCTTGTTACGGAATGCTTGCTGAGCAGGTGTTGGCAGGGCAGGAATCGGTACCCGCGCGAGGTTGCCCCTCGAGATCCTCGATCGGGTGGTTCCGGTCGCTCTCCGCGCAATGTCGCGACGCACGCTCGCAGAGTTGATCGCGGCCATCAGCCATACGGGGTCGACGCCTCCCCTCGTTGGTCGCACTACACATACATCGACGACGGTGACGCAGGGTTGTCGACTTTCAGGAAACAGGCAGGCACGACCGAGAGGATCTGGCATTCGGGCAATCAGCACGTCCCCAGGCTCCAGGTAGGTGCACTTCAGTCGCTCAGCCGTACTCGAAGTCAAGTAGCGGGCGGACCGATCAATGAAGTGGCCGTCACCAATGTCTGCGAGCTGCACGAGACGAACGTCGCCCTGCGGATCCTGGTCCTTGGACTCGACCCAATCCCCATCGGTGAACACCTCCGCTTCCGAAAGGATGTCTGCGAGCGGTTCCTCCCCGAGCGATGGCTCAACTGCGCACTCAACAAGTGAGCCGCGGAGGGCCCTCGCTCGATCTAGCCATTCGAGTCGCTTCGCTCTCAAAGCATCCGCCGCGTCCAGCACCTGCGCGACCCTCCGCTGCTCAGCGAGGGGCGGCAAGGGCACCTTGACCTTTGAAACGATGCTCTTCGAAACCTCCTTAAAGGTCGCGCCATTTCCCAGTCCCTGGAGACGGGCGGTGTTCGCGCCGAGCCAGTGCGCCAGGTATCTGGCGTCAGCTCTCGCGGTATCTGGGATGAGGCTCTTGAAGCCCTGATTCGTCGCCATAGGAACCGTGTTGATCGCGACCAACCCGATTGGCGCTCGCGAACTGAGCAGCACCGACCCGGGGGGCAACACTCGGGCGCCAGAACGCCGCAGCCCCTCGCTCGTGATGTTCCGCGCTGTGGCCCCGATGTAGCGCTCGGCCAACTCGCTCACATCCTTCGGCGTTGCCCATGCGATCTCGCCGTCCCAGGACCCCGGGTCGGAAGTCCGGGGCGTACCGCCGCCGACGACCTCGCAACACTCGGCCAGCGCTACCAGGGGCGGCGCGCTCACCCCACCATCCCCTTCAGCTCCTCCACCCCCGCGCGGATCTCGTCCTCCAGCCGCTCGATCTCCGCGATGATCTGCGCCGGCGGGCGGTGCTCGACCTCCTCGTAGACGATCTCCTCATAGCGGTTGAGGCTGAGGTCGTAGCCCTCGGCGGCGATCTCCTCCTTGGGCACGCAGAAGCTCTGCTCGGTCCGAGCCTGCTCGCGCTCTGAGCCCGCCCGTACGGCCCAGCGCGCCAGCACGTCTGGGAGGTTGTTCTTGCCGCGTTCTTCATCCGAAAGCGTCTCCGCAGGAACGGGTCCGAGCTTCTCGTCATCGAGCAGCGGGCTGCGCTTGTCGTCGAGACTCCAGCCGTCCGCGGTAACGTCGTAGAACCACACCTGGTCGGTGCCCCCGCTCTCGGTCTTGGTGAAGAAGAGGATCGCTGTCGACACCCCCGCGTAGGGCTTGAACACTCCGCTCGGCAGCTTGACAACGGCGTCGAGCTTCTGGTCCTCGACGAGGATGCGGCGCAGCTGCTTGTGGGCCCTGCTCGAACCGAACAGAACGCCATCGGGCACGATCACCGCCGCGCGCCCGCCCGGCTTGAGCAGCCGCAGGAAGAGCGCGAGGAAGAGCAGCTCGGTCTTCTTGGTCTTGACCACTCGCTGCAGATTCTGCGCCGTGGTCTCGAAGTCGAGGCTGCCCGCGAACGGCGGGTTCGCGAGCACCAGGCTGTAGAGGCCCTCCTCCTCGCCCGCACCCTCCGAGAGCGAGTCGCGGTAGCGGATGTTTGGCTGCTCGACGCCGTGGAGCAGCATGTTCATCGAGCCGATCCGCAGCATCGTCGAGTCGAAGTCGAAGCCATGGAACATCGTGTTGTGGAAGTGTTTGCGGGCCTGCGCTTCGTGCTGGACGTTCGGGTGCTCGCGGCGCACGTGCTCGCCGGAGGCGACGAGGAAGCCGCCGGTGCCGCAAGCCGGGTCGCAGATCTCGTCGTCGGGCCTGGGAGCCATCATCTCGACCATCAGGGAGATGACGTGGCGCGGCGTGCGGAACTGGCCGTTCTGCCCCGCCGAGGCGATCTTGGAGAGCATGTACTCGTAGACGTCGCCCTTGGTGTCACGGCCCTCCATCGGCATGTCGTCGAGCATGTCGACCACGCGGCCGAGCAGGGCGGGCGTCGGGATCGTGAAGCGGGCGTCGCGCATGTGCTGCGAGTAGGTCGAGCCGTCGCCCCCGAGCTGCCGCAGGAATGGGAACACGCGCTGGCCGATCGTCGCGAACATCTCGCCCGGCTCGGCGTCCTTGAAGCGCGACCAACGCAGATCCTCGTAGGGCCGGCCGGTGTCGTCGTCGCCGGGCGGGAAGATGGGCTCCTCGATCTCCTCGCCGATGCGGTTCGCCCGGTTCTCCTTCGCGGTGTGGAGGTCGTCGAGCCGGCGGACGAAGAGCAGGTAGGTGATCTGCTCCATGACCTCGAGCGGGTTCGCGATGCCGCCCGACCAGAAGGCGTCCCATATGGCGTCGACTTTCGTCTTGAGCTGGCCCGTGATCATGGAGCGGACGCTACCTGCTGGGCGCCGAAGAGCTTCGGCAACGCCGGTACATTCGGCGACCGCGAGTCGCGATCCGAGCTCCCGCCGGCGACGAGAAGACGAGGTCCTCGCTCGGGAGGCGGCATGCGCGGTTACCCTGGGAACATGACGTTCACCCGGATCACGGTGCGGCCTGAGCAGATGGGCGGCGTGCCTTGCATCCGAGAGCTGCGCATCCCAGTGGCCACCGTCGTGGGAATGACCTCAGAGAGGATGGCCGACGCTGAGCTACTCGCCGCCTTCCCTGACCTCGAGGCAGAGGACATCAGCGAGGCGCTCGAGTACGCAGCCGTGGCGGTCCGCGAGCGGGAGTTGCCGCTCGCTCCCTCGGGTTGAGGGTTCCTCATTTGACAACACGATCTCGCCCGTCGTGGCTAAGCGGCTGCGAACGGCGAACCACGACGCTGTGCATGTGCGCGAATCGGCGCTCGAGGCTGCGAGCGACGAGGCGACCTTCGCGCGAGCCGCCCCAGGAGGAGCAGGCGGTGGTTGCCGCCGAGTACCGGCTTCGGCATGTTGCTGACCCTACGCCAGGACAGGAGACCTTGCGTGCTGCTCTTCCGCCACGGAGCGGACCGACGACCCGAGCGCCAGGTGGCCTCGCTGCTCGCCAACCTGGACACCATCGAGAAGGATCTCCTCGAGGAGTGCGTGGCCGTCCTCGAGCCTGGCCGGTTTCGCGTGCGGCGTCTACCGATCGGCGAGGAGTAGCGGATCGCACCAAGCGCTCTTGACTCCGCTGGCGACCGAACTACGGTCAGCCACGAGCAACGGTGAGCTCTGCCATCGAGATAGCCGAGCGGGTTGTCCGCCTGTTATGGCGTGTCCACTTCCGGATCCCTCCGGCCGTCTACTGGACGGTCCTCTTGTTCGGGACGCTGTTGGCATTCTTCGTATCGGCGAACGCCTTGCCCTATGTTGGCTTAGCGGCCGCGCTCGGCCTGTCAGGGGTCCTCCGATGGCGCTGGCATCAACGCCATCGGCCGATGCTCGTCGTCCCCCTGTTCTCCACGGTGGCCGGCAACGAAGGGCGAGCCAGAAGGGCGCAGGAACTCATCATCGACACCCTTGGTCAGCTCCTCACGCCCGCGGAACGGGCGCGTGTACACGCCGTGCCCACGGTAGTCGGGCCAACTGATCAGACGTTCGCCAACGCCCTTCTCGTCCGCCTGCGAGCGCTCTACGTCGTCTACGGGCGGATCGACGAGCGGCCCGATGGCGCCTGGTCCATCTTCGCGGGCGTCGCCGCCTCCGGGGCGGGCACCATTACGCACCTCGACTGGCACACCCGCGATCGCACTCCCGGCGAAGCCACCTGGGATCTGATCGTCGCACGCCTCACACCCGCGCGCGGAGTTGCCGACGAACCCGATCCCCTCCTCTTCTCCGGGGAGCTGGCCACCCTCGTCCGCGCGGTTGGTGGACGCGTTGCCCTCTTCCTAGGGGACGACGAGCGAGCACTCAGGCTCCTGCGTGAGGCACTCGCCGCCAGTGGTTCGAGCACGAGTCACGTGATCGACGACGTACGCAGCGAGGTAGCCGTTGCGCTGGTGCGACAGGGAGATCGGCCCGAGGCATTGCGCCTTCTGAGGGAACGGGCGCAGGGAGAGAACCCTGCGCCCGAACTGCTGCGCACGCTCGCTCGGTGCCTCGGGCCGCAGCCCGGCGACTTTGTGA
>JBBSLY010000032.1:0-10200 GCA_038233455.1 Solirubrobacterales bacterium
CTAAAGCCCTGCGCAGGTCGGGATTCTTGATGCGCCGGCCACGGTGCTCATCGAGGAATTCCCAGATGGCTCGCCGCTTGCCCGTGGGATCGGTCCCTGAGTTGAAGTCGGGCATTACGTCGAAGTGCGGCTCCACCGCGGAACGCGGCCGTTTGCCCACGGGCTTGGGTTCGCCGTTCGCGGGGTTGGACGCCGCTTTCGCTAGGTCCGCCCGCCAGCGCCGAACGTCCTCCAATGTGCCTTGCCGTTTTGCGACTTCCCGCTCTAGATGGTTCATCTCTGCACGAAGGCGAGCCAAATCGTGCTCTGCTTCGCGCTCCCGCTCCGCCAAGTAGGTGCTGATGTTCGGCATGATCCACTCCAGTCCGGGCTTGAAAAGGGCCTTTTCCGGAAGCTTACACCCTGTCGTGGTCATTGAGTCCCCCTGCCACGTTCGATAGGCACATAGTGTCTGCCTGGTCCTGTTGCGATAAGAGCGGGCGCGGTGACCGAGAGGCTAGGTCTTCCCTTTGCATGGGGCTGCACGCCGGTTCGAATCCGGCCCGCGCCTTGCAAGAGTTGGTGCTGCCGCGTAATCGGTTGATACCCTTGCGTCCCCATGCAAAGGGAACCGGGCGCCGTTTGGGCGTCTGGGCCTAGCCGCCGAACCTGGTGGCAGGAGCTATAACGAGAGGCCCGCTTCGGTGGGCCTCTCGTCTGCGCAGCTACGAGTCCCAGCGAGCCCGTGCGGCTGCACGGGCTATTTCAGACCGGCGCTCAGGCGTCAGGCGGGAAGCTCTTGCTTTGCCACCCTTGAGGCCACCGGCTCTACCGTTGGTCTGTGCGGGGGTCGCGCTCGGCTCGGCCGGGTCGGTCGCTTTCTCCACGATCCGATGGGCGAGCTGGTTGAGGTCAGCCACGGCCCCAATGCTACTCGGGTGCCCCGTCGTCAGCTAGGCGCACCGCGAGGCCGAGCAACACACGCGAGACGAGTAAGCACACGGCCACCATCGCCCCCACCTGCCATGCGTACTCACCGAAATCCCCCGTCTCGCCGGAGAACGGCACGGGAAACTCCTCCTCTCCCGCCAGCCACGAGATCAGGCCCACGATCAGCGCGACCGTGAAGAGAGCACCCAGGGCGAACACGAAGCGCGACACCTTGGCTAACGCGGCCCCCACGGGCCGAGCCTATCCCGTCTAGTGGGCCGCCGATTCAAACTGACCCACCACCCCGGATGGCCCGCGGCTCGGTCCGCCTCGGCGCTGAGGGCAGGCGTCAGCGCCCGCCGGCCATCGCCGGCAGGATCACCAGGGTGTCGCCGCCGCCAACCGCAGTCTCGAGCCCGTCCAGCACGCGCACGTCCTCGTCGTTGAGATAGACGTTCACATAGCGGTTGAGCGCCCCGTCGTCAGCGAAGATCTGTCCCCTCGTATCGGGGTGCTGCTCGGCCAGCGAGCCCAGTACCTCGCCCACGCTCGTGCCCGCTGCCGAAACCTCCTTCTCGCCACCTGTGGAGGCGCGAAGCACTGGTGGGATCTTTACGACGCTCACGGGGCGGCGAGCCTAGCGGGAGGCGCGGATCAAGGGCGCGCGGTCAGCCCGCGGCAGCACAAAACGCTTCATAATCCGGGAACACACCCATCTCCTCATCGGAGATCTCCCCGGGGTCGCGCGAGCAGATCGGGCAGTCGGGATCGCGGCGAAGCTTGAGGTTGGTGAAGGTGGTGCCGAGTGCCTCGTAGAGCAGCAGGCGCCCGATCAGCGGCTCGCCCGAGCCGGTCACCAACTTGACGACCTCGATCGCCTGCAGCACGCCCATCACGCCCGGAAGCGCACCGAGCACGCCGTTGGCGCCGCAGGACGGTGCGAGCTCCGCCGGCGGCGGGGTCGGGTATAGGCAGCGGTAGCACGGGCCCTCGTAGGGCGCGAACACCGAGAGCTGCCCGTCGAAGCCGAGGATCGACGCGGAGACGACCGGGATCTTCAGGCGCACCGACGCGTCGTTGAGCAGGTACCGCGTGGGGAAGTTGTCCACCCCGTCGACGATGACGTCGTAGCCCTCGATGATCTCCATGATGTTCGAGGCATCAAGGCGGGTCTGGTGCTTGACCACGTCCACATCGGGGTTGATGGCGCCGATCGAGAGCTCGGCGGAGTCGACCTTGGGCGTGCCGATCCTGTCCTCGGTGTGGATCACCTGGCGCTGGAGGTTCGACAGGTCGACCACGTCGTCGTCGACGATGCCGAGCGTGCCGACGCCCGCGGCCGCCAGATAGAGCGCTGTGGGCGAGCCCAGGCCGCCGGCCCCGAGCAGGAGCACCTTGGCGTCGAGCAGCTTCATCTGGCCCTCGAAGCCGATCTCGGGCACGAGCAGGTGCCTTGAGTAGCGCTCACGCTGCTCGGCGGTGAGGCTGCGCGGCACCTCGACGTCGAAGCCGCGGTCCTTCCAGAGGGTGATGCCGCCGGTCATCGACTCGACCTGCTCGTATCCCAGCTCATCCTGCAGAGTCCGGGCCGCCAGCGCGGAGCGGTTGCCCGACGCGCAGTAGAGGATCACACGGGCTGACTTGTCACCGGCCGCGCCCTCGATGCGCGACTCGAGATGACCGCGCGGAACGTGCTTGGCGCCGGGGATGTGCGACTGCTCGAACTCCTGCTGCTCGCGCACGTCGACCACGACGGTGCCGTTGCGCTCGGCGATCAGATCCCGGACCTCGCGCGGGTCCACTTCGGTGACCTGCTCCTTGACGCGGCGGATCAGCTCTGCTCCGGAAGCCATACTTCAGAAAGGATAGCGGCCCGACGGGTTGTGGGTGCGCCACCACATGCGCCCCGAAACGAGCCGGGGCGCCCGTTTGGACGCCCCGGCGAATCCTGACCCATTTGTTCCCAGTCCTACACGGAAGCCTCGATCGGGCTGCGATGCCCAAGGCTTTGCAATAGAGATTGTCGCCCACCGGGCCTCCTACCGATATGGGGTCTGCACCCCATCTTTGGGAACGGAGGGGCGAGGGATACGGCTGTTCTGCCGATACAGATCCAAGGACGCGAAGGGTTCCGGCGCAGTTGTCGGCGCCCCAGGACCCCACCAGCCATGAAAAACCTTCGCATGAGACGCCGCCACGACTCCCTGATCAGCCAGGTCGTGGCCGCGAACATGGTCCTGGTCACGCTGACGCTGGTGGCGGCGGTGCTGGTGGGCAGCCTCGACCGCTCCGGCGGCGACCGCTGGCAGCTGCTGGTGCTCGTCCTCGTGATCGCGCTCACCTTCTGCGTGAACCTGTGGATGCTCCAGCGCCGCTTCGCGCCCCTGGATCACCTGATCGAGCGCATCGAGAGGATCGACCCCAGCGAGCGCTCGACCTTCGAGCTGGCCGGCGACCCCGTCAAGGAGATCGACCGCCTGGCCCAGTCCTTCCGGCGGCTGCTGCAGCGCGTGGACGACGAGCGCCGCCGGTCCGGCAAGCTCGTGCTGCGCGCCCAGGAAGAGGAGCGCAAGCGGGTCGCCCGCGACCTCCACGACGAGGTCAACCAGGCGCTCACCGCGATGCTGCTGCGTCTTGAGGCGCTCGCCCACGACGTTCCCCCCGAGCACGGCGAGGACGTGACCGAGCTCAAGCGACTCGCGACCCAGACGATGGACGAGCTGCTCAACCTCGCCCGCCAGCTTCGCCCGACCGCTCTCGACGATCACGGCCTGCTCCCCGCCATCGAGTCACAGGTCCGCGGGTTCGAGAACCGCAACGGAATCCGCGCGCGGCTCGAGACCACCGGGGACGCCGCACTCCTCGACGAGGAGAAGCAGACCGTGATCTACCGCGTGGCCCAGGAGGCGCTCGCAAACGCGGGCCGCCACGCCCACGCCCAGTCCGTCGCGCTCGCCCTGGAGATCGACGGGGAGGCGGCGCTGCTGCGCGTGCGCGACGATGGCGTGGGCTTCGACCCGGTCGCCTCCCGGGGCGAGGGGCTGGGCCTCGGCGGGATGGCCGAGCGTGCCCGCCTGGTGGGCGGCGAGCTGGACCTCCGCTCCTCTCCGGGCTCCGGCACCGAGCTGACGTTGCGAGTTCCATGATCCGCGTACTGATCGCAGACGACCACGGGATCGTCCGATCGGGGCTGAAGATGCTCATCGACCGCCAGCCCGACATGGCCGTGGCATCCGAGGCCGAGGACGGCATCGACGCCGTCGAGAAGTGCCTTTCCGAGGTGCCCGACGTGGCGGTGCTCGACGTCTCCATGCCGCGACTCACCGGACTGCACGCGGCCAGGCAGATCCTTTCCCACTCGGCAGATGTACGGGTGCTCATGCTCTCGATGCACGACGAGGACGCCTACTTCTTCGACGCCCTCGAGGCGGGAGCCTCGGGCTTCGTGTCCAAGCGCGGGGCCGACGGCGACCTGATCACGGCCATCAGGACCGTGGCCGAGGGCCGCACCTTCCTCAGCTCTCGCACCCAGCAGACGCTGATGAAGCAGTGGCTCGAGGATGGCTCTCGGCGCCCTGACGACCTGACCCCGCGCGAGCTGGAGGTGGTCAAGTTGATCGCCGAGGCGAACACCAACCGCCAGATCGCGGAGACCCTCCAGGTGTCCGAGAAGACCGTCGAGTCCCACCGCTCGAACCTGCTGGCCAAGCTCGGGATGCGAGACCGCGTGGAGCTGGTGCGCTACGCGATCAGGCGCGGGCTGGTGGAGCCCTAGCCACCGGCCGCCGAGGCGCTTGACCGCCTCCCGTACCCTGCCCGGGGTGAACCCGCGCGTGCTCATGGCCCTGGTGCTCGTCGCGGCCTCCGCCTTCGCGGCGGTGGTCGTCGTCGCTGCGACCAGCGAGACCCGCGGCGCCGAGTCCGGGGACGGCGAGCGGCGCTTCGAGGGCGCGACGCTGCCCCCGGGCCTGAAGGCGCCGAGGTTCGACCTGACCGATCAGGACGGGGAACGGGTGACGATGGCCGAGCTGCGCGGCGAGCCGGTGCTGGTCACCTTCCTCTACTCCAACTGCGAGGACACCTGCCCGACCCAGGCCCAGCAGGTGCGCAGCGCGCTCGATGAGCTCGGCACCGACGTGCCGGCGCTCGCGATCTCCGTCGACCCCGCCAACGACACCGAGTCGAGCGCCCGCGCCTTTCTGGCGGAGCAGCGTGCGCTGGGCCGAATGCGCTTCGTGCTCGGGTCGCGCGCCGATCTGAAACAGGTGTGGAGGGGCTTCGCGGCGCAGCCGCAGCGCGGCGACCTCGACCACAGCGGCCGGTTCGTGCTGGTCGATCCCGACGGCTTTCAGCGGGTGAGCTTCCCGGTTGATCAGGCGACCCCCGAGCGCCTGGCTCACGACCTGCGCCTGCTGGCCGGCGGCGCGTAGCCGGAGCGCTCGCCGTCCGCGACCGGCCTCCGGCACGCGGGGCGTTATCCTACCTGTGCGGTAGGAGTTTCACCCGCCTGCCGCCCACACGATGATCTTCTCCACCAAAGCCGAGTACGGCGTGCGCGTCATGGCCCACCTGGCGAAAGCCGGAGGGGACGACCCGATCTCTCTGGCAGCGATCGCCGAGGCCGAGGGCCTGCCGGTGGCCTACCTCGAGCACCTGGCCGCCCGGCTGCGCAAGGCCGGCCTGGTTCAGAGCCGCCGCGGCGCCCGCGGCGGCTACACGCTCGCCCGCGATCCGGGCTCGATCACGATGGCCGAGGTGGTTCGCGCCCTGGAGGGCGACATCGCCCCGGTCGAGTGCATCACCGCCGGGGCGGACGGCAGCGTCGTCTGCACACGCGAGGGCGAGGCGGGCCACGAGCCGTGCGCGTCCAAGCTGCTGTGGACCCGCGTGCAGGGCTCGATCGTGCGCGCCCTCACCGATACCACCCTGGCCGACCTGGTGCGGCCCGCGACTACCCGAAAGAGGAAAGAGACCCTGACCGTATGAGCCTCGAGATCCAGAACCTCCACGTCCGTATCGAGGAGCGCGAGATCCTCCACGGCGTCGACCTCAAGGTCGCCAAGGGCGAGACCCACGCCCTCATGGGCCCCAACGGGTCGGGCAAGTCGACCCTCGCCAACACGATCATGGGCAACCCCAACTACGAGGTCACCGAGGGCAAGATCGTCTTCAACGGCGAGGACATGACCGAGGCCGCCCCCGACGAGCGCGCCCGCGCCGGCCTGTTCCTCGCCTTCCAGTACCCGGCCACGATCCCCGGCGTGTCGGTGGCGAACTTCCTGCGCCTGGCGGTGAACGCGCGCCGCGAGGAGCCGATGAAGGTCAAGGACTTCGGCAAGTACCTGCGCGAGAACGTGAACCTGCTCAAGATCGACCCGTCGTTCGTGAGCCGCTACCTCAACGAGGGCTTCTCGGGCGGTGAGAAGAAGCGGGCGGAGATCCTCCAGCTCGCGATGCTCAAGCCCGAGATCGCGGTGCTCGACGAGACCGACTCGGGCCTGGACATCGACGCCCTGCGGATCGTCTCCGACGGCGTGAATGCGCTCAGCGGCCCCGACATGGGCTCGCTGATCATCACCCACTACACGCGCATCCTCAACTACGTGAAGCCCGACTACGTGCACATCATGCTCGACGGGCGGATCGTGCGCGAGGGCGGTCCCGAGCTCGCCGACCAGCTGGAGGACCAGGGCTATGACCTGGTGCGCGAGGAGGTGGCGGCGGGCGATGCCGGCTAGCGCGCCCTCGACCTCCACGGCCGCCCCGGGCGAGGAGCACAGCCCCAACGCTGCCGGAGGAGCGCAGGCCGATCGCGGATCGGCCGAGCACCGCACGGATGGTTCTCCGGCGAGCACCGCAGCCACGCCTCCCTGGCTCGAGGAGCTGCGCGCCGCGGCGCTGGAGGCCTACGAGGCAGAGCCGGTCCCCAACTGGCGCCGCTCGGGCTTCTGGACGACCTCGCTGCGAAAGCTTGACACCGACGCGCTCGAGCCACGCGAGCGCGAGCCGGTGTCCGAGCTGCCGCCGCTCGCGGCCGAGGCGCTGCGCGACCAGGAGGTCGGCGCGCTGATCGTGCAGAGCGGCGCGAGCACCGTGTTCACGACACTGGACCCGGAGCTGACCGAGCAGGGGGTGATCGTCTGCCCGCTCGACGTCGCCGCCGAGCGCCATCCGGACCTGGTGCGTGAGCACTACATGCAACGCCTGTCGGCCGACGAGGGCAAGTTCTCCGCCGCCACGGCGGCCTTCTGGACCGGCGGCGCCTTCGTCCACGTGCCGCGCAACGTCAAGGTCGAGAAGCCGATCCAGACCGTCTACCTGATCGAGGAGCCGGGCACGGCGCAGTACGCGCACACCCTGGCAATCGTCGAGGAGGGCGCGGAGTGCTCGATCCGCGAGTACTGCCTGGGCGCGCCGATCGACGGCCAGGCACTGCACGCGGGCGCCTTCGAGCTGTACGCGCACGCGGGCGCCAACGTCCGCCTGGCCCATTTCCAGGACTGGGGCCCCGGCGAGGTCTACGACATCTCGACCAAGCGGGTCGAGATCGCGCGCGACGCGCGCGTGGACTGGGTGCCGGTGCACCTCGGCGGGCGGCTGACCAAGCAGACGCTCGACATCGTGACTGCCGAGCAGGGCTCTGACATGCGCCACACCGGGCTCTACTTCACCGAGGGCGAGGAGCACCTGGACCTGTTCACCACCGATCGTCACGAGGCCGGTCACACCACCGGGGACACCGTGTGGAAGGGCGCGCTCACGGGCAACTCGCGCGCGTCGTACGAGGGCCTGATCCACATCGTCCCCAACGCGCAGGAGAGCCACACCTACCTCCAGACCCA
The DNA here is from genome assembly GCA_038233455.1 of Solirubrobacterales bacterium. GTDB lineage: Bacteria > Actinomycetota > Thermoleophilia > Solirubrobacterales > Thermoleophilaceae > JAAYBF01. The sequence goes on from JBBSLY010000032.1 coordinate 7,752, forward strand.
CCAGATGCTGCTCTCCCAGAAGGCCAAGGGCGACGCGATCCCGTCGCTGATCGTGGAGACCGACAGCGTGTCGGCCTCCCACGGGGGCACGGTCGGCGAGCTCGACGAGGATCAGATCTTCTACATGACCTCGCGCGGGCTGCCCCGCTCGGAGGCGGTGCGAATACTCGTGGAGGGCTACTTCGAGGAGGTCGTGCAGCGCCTAGACGACGAGGGCCTGCAGGAGCTGGTGCGCCACCGGATCGTCCAGAAGCTGGCCGCCGCCGAGGACCAGGTGAGCGAGTTCATCGGGGAGCGGGCCTGATGGCCCCGCTGGCCACCACGCTCGACGTGCGGGCCGACTTCCCCCTGTTCGACGGCGGCCTCGCATACCTCGACTCCGCCGTGACCTCCCAGAAACCGCGCGCGGTGATCGAGGCGATCGACTCCTACTACCGTAACTCGAACGCCAACGTGCACCGCGGCGTATACGGGCTGGCCCAGGAGGCCACCGACCTGTTCGAGGGCGCGCGCGAGCGCGTGGCGCGCTTCGCCGGCGGCGAGACCGCCACGACGATCTTCACCCGCAACGCCACCGAGGCGATCAACCTCGTGGCCTACGCGTGGGGCCGCGAGCACGTGGGCGAGGGCGACGAGGTGCTGATCACCCACATGGAGCACCACTCGAACATCGTGCCGTGGCAGATCCTGTGCGCCGAACGCGGTGCCCGGCTGCGCTACCTGCACGTCTCCGAAGAGGGCCTGCTGTCGCTCGACGAGCTCGACTCGGTGCTCGCCGAGGGCCGCGTGAAGCTCGTGTCGGTGGCTCACGTGTCCAACGTGCTCGGCACGATCAACCCCGTTTCAGAGATCGCCGCGCGCGCCCGCGCCGCCGGCGCGGTGAGCGTGATCGACGGCTCGCAGGCGATGCCCCAGATGCCGGTGGACGTGGGCGAGATCGGCGCCGACTTCTACGCCTGGACCGGGCACAAGGCGCTCGGGCCGACCGGTATCGGCGTGCTGCACGGCCGCCGCGAACTGCTGGAGTCCATGCGCCCGTTCCTCGGCGGCGGCGACATGATCGCCTCGGTGGGCTTCGACTCCTCGACCTACAACGAGCTGCCGTGGAAGTTCGAGGCGGGCACCTCGGCGATCGCCGAGGGCGTGGGCCTAGGTGCCGCGATCGACTACCTGTCGCAGATCGGCATGGACGCCGTGCGCGCGCACGAGCGCGACCTCACCGCCTACGCGCTGGAGCGCCTGGACGAGGTCGAGGGCCTGCGCAGCTTCGGGCCGCGTGATCCCGACGTGCGCGGCGGCGTGGTGAGCTTCGAGGTAGCGGGCATCCACCCCCACGATCTGGCCGAGCTGTGCGATCGCGAGGGCGTCTGCATCCGCGCCGGGCACCACTGCGCCCAGCCGCTGATGCGCGAGCTGGGCGTGCCGGCAACCGCCCGCGCGAGCTTTCACGTCTACAACAGCCGCGACGACGTGGACCGGCTGGTGGGCGCGCTGCGCAAGGCGCGCGAGGTCTTCGGGCTCTGATGGACGCGCTCTACCGCGACTACATCCTGGACCACTACAAGCGGCCACGGAACTTCGGCACGCTCGATCCCCACGACCTCGAGGCGCACGACCACAACCCCCTCTGCGGCGACGAGCTGGGCGTGCACATCCGTGTCGAGGACGGCAAGATCGCAGACCTGCGCTTCCACGGCCAGGGCTGCGCCATTTCCCAGGCGTCGGCCTCGATCGCCAGCGAGGAGCTGATCGGGATGGACATCTCAGCCATCGGCGAGCTCGACGCCGAGTGGGTGATCGACCTTCTCGGGATCGCCATCTCCCCCACGCGGCGCAAGTGTGCGCTGCTGAGCCTGAAGGTCACCCGCGGCGCCGCGACAGGCGACGCGTCCTGGCCGGAGTAGACCTCCCGATCGGGTACGGGCGCCGGGACCCGGCGCGCCTCTTCGGGTGTCCGGTATCGGGGTACTTTGCTCAACCTGGGCGCCCGATCGACCGATAGATCAGGGATGCCGCCGCCTGCCGGAGCCACGCTCGCGCCCGACCTCGCGCTGTCCGACGTGCTTCACGAAGGCGGGCTCACCCCCCACTTCCAGCCGCTGGTCGACCTGGAAAGCGGCCATGTAGTGGCATACGAGGCGTTGATCCGCGGCCCGCGTGGCTCGAACCTCGAGCACCCCGGCGCGCTCTTCGCCGCCGCAGACGCCGATGACCGGCTGACGGAGCTGGACCTGCGCTGCAGGATCGCCGCCTTCCAGACGGCCGAGGCGGCGGGACTGGCCGGCGGGCACACCCTGTTCGTGAACCTCGAGCCCTCCACGGTGGGCCGCCGCGCTCCCGCCGAGCTTGAGGCGGCCGCCCTCGCCCCCCCGCCGGGCGCCCAGGTGGTGATCGAGATCACCGAACGGTCGCTGACCGCCGACCCCGCGGGGCTGCTGCGCGCGGTAGC
>JBBSLY010000033.1:0-10056 GCA_038233455.1 Solirubrobacterales bacterium
GCCCGCGCCGACCGCCGCGCGAAAGGCCTCGCGCGAGACCTCGGCCGCGTCGGGACCCACGCCGGCGAGGTCGGGGTCCAGGCGCACGCGGCCCAGCCGGCGCTTGTCGCGCAGCGCCAGGCGGCCACGGTCGGCGAAGGTCAGCGTGAAGCGGTCCCAGCCGCGCGGGTGGGTGGCCGGCGCCCCGTCGCCGCGGGCCTCGGCGCCGTCGGGCGGGTCGCCCTCCGTGGCGTGTCGATGACGATCCGCCCGGCCATCCCCAGGTGCAGGCCCAGCACGGCCTCGCCATCGGTCTCCACCCACATCGCCTTGCCGCGGCGATGGGCCGACACGAGCGTCGCGCCCTCCAGCGCCTCGGCGATCTCACCAGGTGGATGAGGGCGGCAGACGAAAGTGTCGGTGTCGTCGACGGCAACCACCCGCCGACCCAGCGCCGCCCGTTCAAGCAGCGCGCGAGCGCGCTCGACCTCGGGCAGCTCGGGCATCGCGCGGAGGCTAGGCCGATGTCAGGGGTCGCGCAGCGCCTTGGGGATGACAAGCCGCCCAGCACCGTCGATGGTAGTGAGCATGGCAATGAAGTTACCGGTCCCTCCGCGCCAGCGAAGAGGCTTCACCCGGGGGTCGACCAGGCTTGGGGCCTTCGCCAAGCACGACCCTCGGCGCAGCGCAGTGAGAGACTGCCGCCCGTGCCGCGCCCCGCCCTGACCGCCCGCCTGCCCAGCCTGGTGCTGCTGGTCGCCGCGGGCGGCCTGGGCATCTACCTCGCCGAGCGGGCCGCCGGCGGCACGGCGGCCCTCCTGGCGGCGATCGCGCTGGCCTGCGCCGTGGTGCTGCTGGCGCGCATCCAGCCAACCTCCGCCGAGGCGCCCTCGGTGGGGCGGGTCTTCGACGGGGTGGTGCTGCTGGTCCCCGGGGCGCTGACCGTCTACCTGTCCTTCCAGGCCGGGGGCTTCTTCCCGGCCGCGCCGGCGTTTGCGGCCATCTGTCTCGTCGTCGTGCTGGTGCTGCGGGTGACCCTGGCCGACCGTCCGTTCGCCGGGTTCAGCTGGCCGCTGGGCGTGGCCACCGCTGCCCTGGCCCTCTTCGCCGCGTGGATCCTTGCCTCGGCCACCTGGTCGCAGGGCTCGGCCCGCACGCTGATCGAGTTCGACCGCGCCCTGGTCTACCTGCTCGCGCTGGTGATCTTCGGATCGATCCCGCGCTCGTCCGATCGCCTGCGCTGGATCGTGCGCGGGCTGGCGGCGGGGATCGTCGTGGTGGCGGTGGCCTCGCTGCTGACCCGCCTGTATCCCGCCACCTTCTTCGCCCCGCGCAACCTCGGCGACGCGCAGTTGAGCTACCCGCTGACCTACTCCAACACGCTGGGGATGCTGGCGGTGCTCGGCGGACTGTTCTGCCTGCACCTGGCCAGCAGTCTGCGCGAGCCCCTGGCCGTGCGCGCGCTGGGGGCGGCCGCGGTGCCGCTGCTGGCCACCACCGTCTACCTGTCCCTCTCGCGCGGCCCGGTGGCGGCCGCGGCCGTGGGCCTCGTGGCCTACATCGTGCTGAGCCGCTCGGTGGGCCTGCTGCCCGGGCTGGCGGCCTCGGTGCCCTTCTCGGTCGCGGCCATCGCCAGCGCCTACGACAACGACCTGGTGACCTCGGTGAGCTATCGCACGGCCGCGGGAGCGGCCCAGGGTCGCGACCTGGCGGTGATCCTCGCCCTGTGCGTGCTGGGAGCCGGCGTCGTTCGCCTCGCCCTGGGCCCCGCGGACGGGCCGCTTCGGCGCATCAGCCTCCCTGCGTCCATCCGCCGTCCCGTCACCGTGTCGGCCTGGGCGGCGGCCGTGGTGGCGGTCGTGATCGTGGGGTTGGCGATCGGCGCTCCCCAGCGGATCGCCGACCAATACGACCGCTTCGTCGAGACGGCCGAGGCCGGCCCCAACGAGGACATCCGCGAGAGCGTCTTCGATCCCTCCAATCGGGGCCTGATCGACAACTGGAGCGTCGCGCTCGACGCCTTCGCCGACGCGCCGCTGCGGGGTCAGGGCGCCGGGATGTACGAGTTCTACTGGAACGCCAACCGCCCGGCCGAGCAGGGCTCCTACGACGTCACCGACGCCCACTCGCTCTATGCCGAGGTGCTGGGCGAGCTGGGGCTGGTGGGCGCCGCGCTGCTGGGGATCGCGCTGCTGGCCATCCTGGCCGCGCTGGCGCCGGTGCGCCGCGGGCCCAACCGCGGGCTGTATGCGGTCCTCTTCGCCGCCACGCTCGCGTGGGGTGCCCACGCCGCCGTGGAGTGGGACTGGGAGATGCCGGCGGTGACCCTGTGGCTGTTCGCCGTGGGGGGCATGGCGCTGGCCCGTCGCCGCCCGGCCGAGGGCCCGGCGCCCTCGGAGGGCGCGCGCGTGCTCGTCGGGGCGCTGGTGCTCGCCCTGGCCGTCACGCCGGGCCTGGTCTTCGCCTCCCAGCGCCAGCTGGACGCAAGCGTCGACGCCTTCTACGAGGGGCGCTGCGGGCAGGCCATCGACCGCGCCTCGGCGGCCATCGAGACCCTCGCGGTGCGCCCCGAGCCCTACGAGGTGATCGCCTACTGCCAGGGCCGCCAGGGCAACGACCGCCTGGCCATCCGTGCGATGGAGGAGGCGGTGCGCCGCGAGCCGGCCAACTGGAAGTACCACTACGGCCTGGCGGCGATGCGCGCCATCGCCGGGCTCGACGCACTGCCCGCCGCGCGGGCGGCACGGCGCCTGGGCCCCGAGCAGTGGCAGACCGAGCAGCTTCTCGACGTGCTGCGCGAGGGCAGCGCCGATGAGCGGCGAGACCTGTTGGTGACCCTGGTGCGCCAGGGTCGCCCGACCACGATCTTTCGATGAAGCGTGCGCGCACCCGACAGGTGCTGCCGATCGTCTTCGTCCTGGCCTGCGGGCTGGCCGGGACGGCGGTGGCGCTGGGTGCCCGCGGCGCCGACTCCCAGTTCCTCTACGCCCAGCAGAACCCCCAGCGTGTGCGCGTGGCGGAGGTCGAGCGGGTGGTGCGCACCGCCCCGGATCCGGCTGTGGGGCGCGGTGCGGGCGTGAGCGCACGCTGCCGGCCCCGCGGAACCGGCGACCTGCGGAACCCCTGGGCCTGCACCGTGCGCTACGCCACGGGGCGCCGCGCGCGGCTGACCGTGCGCATCCAGGCAGACGGCTCCTACACCGGGCGCTACCGCGCCGGCGGGCAGGCTGGCGGCTGCTGCGTGCGCCTGCCCGGCGGCTGAGCGGCACAGAGGACGCGCTCCGCGCGCGTCCTCTGCGAGACCTCCGAGAACGGCGTCTGGGCCTACCTGTCGGGCCCGCGATCCGGCGGGCGGTTGGGCTTGGGAGCCGGCGTGGGCAGGCACTCGGGCGGCTGGGTCTGCGTGCCGCCGGAGGCCCCCTCGCACTCGTTGGTGGCGTTGTTGGGCGGCGAGTTGCCCGGATCGCAGTCGGGGGAGGGCGGGGTCGGCCCCGGCTCGGGCCCGTTGCCGATACCCGAATTGCACTTGTACTCCGACTGCGCGGCGCTCTCGACGCCCTTGCCCTTGCCGTCGCCGTTCGCCGCGATGACGCCGGCGCTGCCGGCGCTCAGCGCCAGGCCCAGGACCAACAGCAGCGTAACCAGTCTGGACTTCACGAGGGTTTCCTTCCCGTGTGGGGTGTGCGAGGCCTGCACCATCGCGCGGCGCTTGAGGTCGTCGAGCTTGACGGAGCCGGGCGCGTGGCGGTGCTCGCGCAGCCGCTCCTCCATATCGCCCAGCTCGCCGGACATCTGATCGTCGCGCTCGTCCATGTACCGCCTTATACGCACGACGCAGCGCGACGGTCACTGGGCGATGATGAACCCGTGCGCCAGGATGCCTTCGAGCGGCTCTACGAGGCCGAGGCCGAGGCCCTGCTGGCCTTCCTGGTCTATCGCACCGGGGACGTCGGCCTGGCCGAGGACGTGCTCGCCGACACCTTCGAGCGCGTCCTGCGGGCCCGCACGCGCTTCGATCCGCGGCGGGCCAGCGAGAAGACCTGGCTGTACACGATCGCGCTCAACCGCCTGCGCGACCTGCGTCGCCGCCAGGTCGCGGAGCAGCGGGCGCTGGAGCGCCTGGCCCCGGTGGCACCCGGCGGCGAGGCCGGCGAGATCGACGCGCTGGGCGAGCGCGACGCGGTGGCGCGCGCGCTTGGCGCCCTGAGCGAGGAGGAGCGCGAGTCGGTCGCCCTGCGCTACGGCGCCGACCTCGGGGTCGGGGAGATCGCCAAGCTGCTCGACGTTCCCCCCACCACCGTCAAGGGCCGCCTGCACCGCGGGCTGGAGAAGCTGCGAGCCCAGATGGGGTGAGCGTTGAACCGTAGACAAGCTATATTGTCTGCGTGCGGATCGGTGAGCCGGCGTGGAAGCACGGCGTCGGCGCCGACGACATCTGGCACGCAGTCCGCAATGCCGTGCGCCGAATCACCATGGACGACGACCTGACCATGCTCATCGGACCCGCTTCAGACGGAGCACTGTTGGAGATCGGCGTCCTGGACATGGAGGGCGAGGATGCCGTGGTCATCCACGCCATGCCCCTGAGACCCAAGTTCCATCGATTGCTCGGGTGAGGAAGTGAGCATCATGCGCCACACAGACGACGAGATCGAGCAGGCCGCTCAGCGTTTCGAGCAGCTCGCTGACGAGCTTGACCCAGCGAGCGTCGAGATCGATGATACGGAGGATCTGCGAGTGATCGCGGCCGCGTCTGAGGCATCACGTGCAGACGAGGCTCGTCTGCGGGAGGCCGTCGAGGTCGCCCGGGCACATGGCAGGTCGTGGAACCACATCGCTGTGGCCCTCGGAGTGTCTCGGCAAGCTGCGCGTCAACGGTTCGCTCGGCCCGAGACGCGAGGCGCCTCGTAGGCGATCCTTGAGGACGCTGCCGCGGCCGCTGGGCCACGATCTGCGAGCGTGGCGGCCAACGCCAGTCTCTTGTCGTCGACGAGGGCGTGGCTTGTGGTGATCGAGCGCGGGGACCACACCGGTCGAGCCGATGGACTACGGCTCTGGTTGGCCAAACCACGCCAGCGTGCGGCGCAACCCCTCCTCGACGGAGACCACCGTGCGATAGCCGAGCTTCTCCTGCGCGCGGGTGATCTGGGCGTGGGAGTGGCGCACGTCGCCGGGGCGGGGCTCCTCGTGGTGGGCCTCCACCTCGGCGCCCACGAGCGGGCGCAGGTGACCCAGCAGCTCGTTGAGCGTGACCCGGCGCCCCGCCGCGACGTTGAAGACCTCGCCGCCGACCCCCGTGGCGCTCATGGCCAGGACGGTTCCCTCGATGACGTTGTCGATGTAGGTGAAGTCGCGCGACTGCTCACCGTCGCCGTAGACGATCGGCGCCTGCGCGGACTGCAGGGCCGTGATGAAGCGGGGGATGACCGCGGAGTACTGGGAGAGGGGGTCCTGGCGGGGGCCGAAGACGTTGAAGTAGCGAACGGCGACCGTCTCGAGCCCGAACACCCGAAAGAAGCTCGAGCAGTAGCCCTCGCCCGCCAGCTTGGCCACGGCGTAGGGCGAGATCGGCATCGGCGTGAGGCCCTCGTGCTTGGGCAGCTCCGGGTTGGCGCCGTAGACCGACGAGGAGGAGGCGAACACCACCCGGCTCACGCCCTCGTCGCGGGCGGCCAGCAGCACGTTGAGCGTTCCGGTGACGTTGGTCGCGTTGCTGGTCAGCGGGTCCTGCACCGACCGGGGGACCGAGGGCAGCGCCGCGTGGTGGAAGACGACCTCGGAGCCGCGCACCGCGCGGTGCACGCGCTCGTAGCTCTGGATGTCGCCCTCCACCAGCTCGACGTCCGCGCCCACCGCCAGCAGGTTCTCGCGCCGTCCGGTGGCGAAGTTGTCGAGCACCCGCACGTGGTGACCGTCGCGCAGCAGGCGCTCGACGAGGTGCGCGCCGATGAAGCCGCTGCCCCCGGTGACCAGGACCCTCATGCGCGGAACGTATACGCAGGCGCCGGCTCGCGTAGGATCAAGCGGTGGCCAGCGCGCCGCAGGTGGTCTCCATCGTCGTCCCCGTCTGGGGCGCGTACGCGGGGCGCATGCTGGACGAGGCGCTGCAAAGCCTGCTCGGCCAGGGCGTCCCCGCCCGGGTCATCGTCGTCGACAACGCCTCCGACCCGCCGCTGGAGGCCATGGCGAGCGCCGAGCTGATCGGCTCGCCCGCCCGCCTGACCGTGGGCATGGCCCGCAACCTGGGCCTCCAGCACGTCACCACGCCCTACGTCCTGTTCTGGGACGCCGACGACCTCATGCTGCCCGGCACGCTGCGCAGGCTGACCGAGCGCATCGCCGCCCGGCCCGACACGGTGGCGCTGAGCGCCGCCATCCTGGAGGGCGATCCGCCCGTGGCCCACCGCTGGCCGCGGCGCTGGAGCGCCTCGCTGGCCCGGCGAGGGCGGCTGTTCGCGCTGGCCCATTGCGTCTGGTCGCTGTACCCGACGACGGGTGCCACCCTCATGCGCACGCAGGCCGTCAAGCATGCCGGCGGCTTCGGGGACGCCGACAGCGGCGAGGACTGGGTGCTCGGGGTCTCGCTGGCCTTCCGCGGGGGCGTGGGCTTCGATCCGCGCCCCGGCCGGCTCTACCGCCGTCATCCCGCGTCGCTGTGGGCCACGCGGCGCTCGCTGAGCCACCTCGTCGCCCACGCCGGCGCGGTGCGGGCCCGAATCCGCGCCGACGCAGGGATTCCGCGCTGGGCCGGGCTGCTGCTGCCCGCCATCGCGGCCGGCCAGCTCCTGGCCGCGCTCGTGATCCATCCCGCCGCGCGAGCGCGCCGCGCCGCCCTCTCGGCCACCCGCGGGAGCCCGTGAAGTTCTTGATCTGACCTTGCGAGGGGCGAGGTGCTCTACTATGGTCCCCCTCGGGCAGGAAAGCGGTGTAAGGATTGTGGCGCGGGCACGGATGTGCTCCGCGGGTGGCGGGGCAACCTTTGGGAGGGCTGGTCGTGCGATACCTGGTAACGGGCGGGGCGGGGTTCATAGGCTCACACGTGGTGGACGCGCTGGTCGCCCGTGGCGACGAGGCGCTGGTCCTCGACGATCTGAGCACCGGGCGGCGGACCAACCTCGAGGCGGCCTTGGAGACCGGGCGCGTCGAGCTGGTCGAGGGCTCGGTGTGCGACGAGGAGCGCGTGCTGGAGTGCATGAAGTCCGTGGACGCGTGCCTGCACCTGGCCTCCGCGGTGGGCGTCAAGCTGATCCTCGATCATCCTGTCCAGAGCCTGCTCACCAACGTGCGCGGCAACGACGTCGTGATCTCGGTCGCGACCGCACTGAAGCGCAGGCTGTTGTACACCTCGACCTCGGAGATCTACGGCAAGAACAGCTCGGGTGCGCTCCACGAGGAATCCGACAGGGTCCTCGGGTCGGTGCGCACCGCGCGGTGGAACTACGCGACGTCCAAGGTCTTCGGCGAGGCGCTGGCCTACGGGTATCACCGCGAGCTGGGCGCCGAGGTGGTCGTGGTCCGGCTGTTCAACACCGTGGGCCCCCGCCAGGCCAGCTCATACGGGATGGTCCTTCCGCGCTTCGTGCGCCAGGCGCTCGCCGGAGCGGATCTCACCGTCTACGGCGACGGCAGCCAGTCGCGCTGCTTCGGCCACGTCCACGACACGGTGCGGGGGATCCTGCTGCTGCTCGATGATCCCCGTGCCAACGGGGAGACCTACAACATCGGGGCCAGCAGGGAGATGACGGTCCTGGACCTTGCCCACCGGGTGATCGAGCGCACGGGGTCGGATTCGAGCATCCGCCTGGTGGCCTTCGAGGACGCCTACGACGAGGGCTTCGAGGAGCTCGGCCGGCGCAAGCCGGACACCACTCTGCTGGCGGCGCTCACCGGCTGGGCCCCCCAGCGGTCCATCGAGGACGCCATCGACGACGTGAGCGCCTTCCAGCGCCGCGAGGCCCACGCCAACGGACGCGTGCCCGTTGGCTGAGCAGCTCCGTCTTGTGGCCAGCGTGGCGCTGGCCGCCCTCGCCGCGTGGGCGTTCGTGCCGCTGGCCATCCGCCTGGCTTTGCGCACGTCGTTCCTCGACGTGCCCAAGGGCTACAAGGGCCACGCCCGCGCGACTCCCTACCTGGGTGGTGCAGCGGTCATGGGCGCCTTCGCGCTGGCCGCGGTGGCCTTCGGCGGCGCGACGTCGTCCTTCGCGGTGATCCTGGTCGGCGCGCTGGTCCTGTTCGCGCTGGGCACCGTGGACGACCGGGTCTTGCTGGGCCCGGGCATCCGTCTGGTCGCGGAGGTCGGCGCCGCCGCTGTGCTCTGGCGCGCGGGCCTGGGCTGGGAGGTGTGGGGCGACGAGACGGCCAACCTGCTGCTGACCATCGTGTGGGTCGTGGGCATCGTCAACGCGTTCAACCTCATGGACAACATGGACGGGGCGGCAGCGACCGTGGCGGCCACGTCGGCAATGGGGATCGGGGCGATCGCGCTGCTGCAGGGCGACGCCGCGCTGGCCGCGCTGGTCTTCGCGGTCGCCGGCGCCTGCGCCGGCTTCCTGCGCTTCAACCTCGCCTCCCCGGCGCGCATCTTCCTGGGCGACGGAGGGAGCATGCCGCTGGGCTTCATCCTGGCCGCTGCTGTGATGGCGCTCCCGCTCGAGGGCAGCCTGGGCTGGACGGCCCTCCTCGTTGCCGCCCCCCTCGCCGGCCTGCCGATCCTCGATACGACCATGGTGTGCATCTCGCGCGCGCGCCGCGACGTGCAGATCCTCGCCGGCGGGCGCGACCACCTCACCCACCGCCTCCGCGAGCGCCTGGGCACCCCGCAGGCCGTCGCCCTGACCCTGGCCATCGCCCAGGCCGGCCTGTGCGCCCTGGCGGTAAGCCTGTCGGCGGCCCCGCAGGCCTGGGTGATCGCGGTGGCCATGGTCTACGTCTCCGTGGGAGCGGCGGCGATCTACGTGCTCGATCTGTCCTGGCAGGCCCCGGAGGCAGCCTCCGAGGCAGCACCGTCGGCGCTGCCGGTGCCCGAGGCGGTGGTGGCAGCTGCATCCGTGGCAGCTCAGGCGGGCCTGGTCGCCGAGGACCAGGCGGTCGCCTGACGCTTGCGCGGCGCACGGTCGCCCACGAGCATCCAGGGATTGGCTAACAAGTGTCCAGCCAGGTCGGGCTTTCCCAAGTGCCTGCTGCCATTCGCCAGGCCGCCCTGATCGCTGCCTCGCCGGCGCTGCGTACATGGATTTCGAGCACCGATCATTACGTCCGCTTGGAACGGATCCAACGCTTGGTCCCGGGCACGCTGCTCCAGAAACAAGACGAGATAGTGGCGCTAGCGGAGTTGGCAGCGCCGCGCGGGCTGGCGCGAATTGCTGAGATCGGCACCTACAATGGAGGCACGTCGCTGTTCCTGTGCGGACTCTCCCCGTCGGTGCGCACCTTCGTGGGAGTGGATCTCGCACCACACAACGACTGGCTTGTCTCCTCGCTCGCTCCTCGTGGGGTCAACGCCGCGTTTCTGCGCGGCTCCTCCCGTGATCCGAGCATCCGCGAGCAAGTGATGGCCGGATTCGACGAAGAGCCCATTGATCTTCTCTTTCTCGACGGCGATCATCGCTACGAGGGTGTGCGTGCTGACCTGCACGAGTATCGGACGTTGATGCGAGCGGGTGGACTGATCGCGTTCCATGACATCGTCCGAGACCATGGAGAGCGCTGCGGACGCTCAGCAGAGGGATGGGCAGGAGGAGTTCCTGCGCTCTGGCAGGAGGTGCGTGAGCGGTTTACGCACTGGGAGTTCGTTTGTGACTGGGAGCAGGATGGATGTGGCATCGGGGTCATCGAGCATGATCCCTCCGTTGTCCTCTGAGCGACTGCGGATCTGAGCTGCGACTCGCAATGTGTGACGAGCGTCCAGCGGTGGGGTCGGGCACCGAGCGTCGCCTGCGGGTGTTGCGGATCATCGCGCGGCTGAACATGGGGGGGCCGGCTCACCACGTCAGCCTGCTCAGCGGCCGGCTGGACCCCGAGCGCTACGACACCCTGCTGCTGCACGGTGAGGTGGGCCCCGGCGAGGCGTCGCTGGCC
>JBBSLY010000034.1:0-10012 GCA_038233455.1 Solirubrobacterales bacterium
GAGACGCTCGAGCTGGTCAAGGAGGGACGGCGGCTGGTCGAGTTCTGCGCCACCGAGCTCGAGGCGGTGGGCCGGGGCCTCGAGGAGCTGCGCCTCGATGAGCTGGTGGCCCGCCTCGAGGCCGGCGGGAGGGATGCCGGAGGCGACGTGCCTGGCGCCGCCGGTCAAGACTCTCCACCGACCTAGCAACGGAGCCCAGGACGGCCTGCGCTAGCCGCCCGCGTTCGCTCGGGCGTCGTCGAGCTCTGACTGCACGACCTCGGGACGGTCGTCGGAGAAGCTCAGCCGCTTCTCGAGGAAGGGGATCGCCTCGTCCGGGCTGCCGGAGCGGTTGAGCGCAGTGCCGAGGTTGAAGAGCGCGAAGGCGTAGTTCGACGTCTGGCTGTCCTCGGGGAACGACGCCACCGCCTGGCGCGCGATCGGCACGGCCTCCGCGTACTTGCCCTGCTTGATCAGGTCGAACGCCTGGGCATCCAGGCGCGCGCCCTCTTCGGGGTCGATCGCCACCGCGTCGACCGGCTCCTCGCTCGAGGGCTCGGGCTCCTCGGCCTCGTCGGCGGGTGCGGGTGCGGCCTGCGTCTGGTCGGCGGGCTTGGCGGCCTTCTCCTCCTTCTTCTTGCCCCTGTCGGCGGCCTTCGTGGAGCCCGAGCCCGCCTGGGTGCCCGAATCGTCGCCCCCGCCGGTCGAAGCCAGCACGGCGACCACCAGCGCCAGGGCGACGAGCCCAGCCGCTGCCGGCAGCCAGCTCGGCAGCCCACCGCCGCGATGGGCCGAAGGCGTGCGCTGCGGCGACTGCGCCCGCACGGGCGGCGGGGTACGCGCCGGCATCGGCGCGGGGGGCACGGGGCGCGCGGCCACCGCCGTGCGCTCCATCGGCACGGTCCGGTCCGTGTCGTCCGCGTGGGCGGCCGGCTCCCCTATCGCCGCATTGAGCTCGCGCGCCAGCTCGCCCGCGGAGCGCGGGCGCGCCTCGGGGGCGCGGTCCATGCCCCGGCACAGGGCCCGGCCGGCGGCGGGTGGAGCGTCGGGCCAGGCGTCGAGGAGGTCCGGCGGCGGCCTGGTGGCGACCTTGTGCGCGATCTCCACCGGCGTTCCCCCCTCGCGAGCCTTCTGGCCCGAGAGCGCCTCGTAGGCGACGGCCGCTAGCGAGTAGATGTCGGCGGGGGGGCCGGCACGCTCGCCCTCGAGCTGCTCGGGCGCCATGTAGACGGCCGTGCCCAGCACGATCCCGCTGCGCGTGAGGTTGGTGGCCTCCGCCGCGGTGGCGATCCCGAGGTCGGCGAGCTTCGCGAGCCCGTCCGCGCGGATGAGGATGTTGGCGGGCTTCACATCGCGGTGCACGATGCCCGCCCCGTGGGCGTGGTCGAGGCCCGCCGCGATGTCCGTGATCACGCCGGCGGCGGTCTCGGGATCAAGCGAATCGTCGGCGATCGCCTCTTTCAGGGTCCTGCCCTCCACGTACTCCATCACGATCAGCACCGACTCCTCATCGGTGACGATGTCGTACACCGACACCAGGTTGGGATGGTTCAGCGAAGCGCCCATCAACGCCTCGCGCTCGAAGCGCCGGGCGCTGTCCTGCGGGCTGTCGGCGTGAAGGGTCTTGATCGCCACCTCGCGGCGCAGCCGCTCGTCGTCGGCCAGCACGACGCGAGCCATTCCGCCCACGCCGATCGTGCCCCGCTTGCGGTAGCGCCCCGCGATCAGCTCCTGCTCAGACACGTAGTCGGCCTACCCCCACGCCCCCGCCCGAGAACACGAGGGCCGGCACGGTGGCCGGCCCTCGACGATCGGACGGACGCCCAAGGCGCTGGTACGGGTGCTCAGACGCGCTCGATCAGCGTGCCGGTGCCGATTCCGCCACCGCAGCACATCGTGACCAGGCCGACTGACTTGTCGGAGCGCTCGAGCTCGTGCAGCAGGGTGGTGAGCAGGCGGCCACCGGTGGAGCCCAGCGGGTGGCCCAGAGCCATCGCGCCGCCGTTGACGTTCACCCGGTCCATATCGGGATCGAGCTCGCGCTGCCAGGCGGCGACGACGGGCGCGAACGCCTCGTTGATCTCCACCAGGTCGATGTCGTCCATCGTCATGCCGTTGCGCTCGAGCAGCTTGCGCGTGGCGGGGATCGGGCCGGTGAGCATGATCACCGGGTCGACGCCGACCGTGGTCTGGTCCACGATCCGCGCACGGGGCTTGAGGCCGAGCGACTCGGCCTTGCCGCGCTCCATCAGCAGCACCGCGGCGGCACCGTCTGAGATCTGCGAACTGTTGCCCGCCGTGATCTTGCCGTCCTCCTTGAACGCCGGCTTGAGCGCCGCGAGCTTCTCGATGTCGGTGCCGGGACGGATGCCCTGGTCGGCCACGTAGGTGTCGCCGTTGACCTGGTAGGGGACGATCTCGCGCTCGAAGCGCCCCTCCTCGGTGGCCTGGTGGGCGAGCTCGTGCGACCGCACGGCGAGCTCATCGAGCTCTGAGCGGGGGATCTCCCACTTGTCGGCGATCATCTCGGCCGACAGGCCCTGGGGCACGAGGTTGTACTTCTCGAGCAGCTCGGGCGAGAAGGCCGCGCCGTGCTCGGACTGCACCTGCATCCCGTCCTGGAAGGAGATGTGGCCCATGTGCTCGACTCCCGAGCCGATCGCGCAATCGAGCACGCCGGCGCCGATCTGAGCCGCGGCGAAGTTCACGGCCTGCTGCGCGGAGCCGCACTGGCGGTCGATGGTGGTGGCGGGGGTCTCCATCGGCAGACCGGCCTCCAGCCACGCGTTGCGGCCGATGTTGAAGCCCTGCTCGCCGAACTGCTGTACGCAGCCGGTCACGACGTCCTCGACCTCGGCGGCCTCGATACCGGCCCGCTCAACCACCTCTGAGTAGACCTTCGAGAGCAGGTTGCTGGGATGGACGTCCTTGTAGTAGCCCTTCTCCTGATGGCCGCGCCCGACAGGGGTGCGCACGGCCTCGACGATCACTACCTCGCGGTTTCCGTTCTTCATTGCTACCTCCCGGGCTTCGCTCGCGGCGGGCGGGCTGTTCGCGCCACCTGCGACTAGATTACTCGATTGACTGGTGAGTCAACCAACCCCGCGGACCAGGCTCGGGGTCATCGTCGATGAGCGGAACGACCCCCGAGATCAGGCTTGGCATCGCCGGGAGCGGAGCGATTGCCTGCGGCCTCGCGCGGCTCGCGGGCAGCCGGCTCGACACCGTGATCTGGGCCCGCAGCGAGGAGTCTGCCGCGCGCGCTCGTGACTCGGTCGACGGCGCGGCGACGGTGCTCTGCGACCTCGATCTGCTCGCGGACCGCACCGTGGTGGTCGAGGCGGTGGCCGAGGACGCGACCGTGAAGTCGGAGCTGCTCGGGGGCCTGGGCGTGCTGCTTCCCGACTCGGCTCTGATCGCCACCACTACCTCCTCGCTGTCGATTGCCGAGCTGGCGGGCGCCAGCGCCCGCCCCGACCGCTTCGCGGGCCTGCACGTCTTCAACCCCGTGGAGAGGATGAAGCTGGTGGAGCTGGCCTTCCCCGATGCCGCGACCGCCGAGACCCGGACGGCCTTCCATGGACTGTGCGAGCTCGTCGGCAAGACCGCCGTCGAGGTGCCCGACGTTCCGGGCTTCGTGGTCAACCGACTGCTCTTCCCCTACGCCTTCGCGGCGGTGCGGCTGATGGAGGAGACCGGCCTGAAGCCCGAGGCGATCGACTCCTGCATGAAGCTCGGCGCGGGGCACCCGCTCGGCCCGCTGGCGCTGCTCGACCTGGTGGGCCTGGACGTCTCGTGCGCGATCGGGGAGTCGATCGGGGCCGAGGTGCCCGCGCGGGTAGTGGAGCTGGTGGCGGGCGGGCGGCTGGGCCGCAAGTCGGGCGCCGGCTTCTACCAGTACGAGTAGACGGGCGCCATGCCTCAGTGCATGCCCGAGGCCAGGTCCCAGACCACGTCGGCCTCGTCGATGCCCTGCTCGCGCGCGAGAGCCGACACCCGCTCCCACGGCAGCTCTGCATCCGGGAGGTCGTCCCAGCGGGCGAAGTCGAGCGCTTCGAGCGCCGCGGTCAGCGAAGGGCCGATCTCTCCCTGCATCCTGATCAGAGCCCGGACGGCGTCGCGCTGGGAGTCACTGAGCCTGACGCACCACATCGGCAAGACCTCCTGGTAGCAGGTGGCACTTGCCGAGCGAAGCTAGAACCGGCCCCGGACGGAAGCCCGCCGCCCCGCCCTCAGGCGCCCTCGGTGGCCTCGCGTGGCTCCTCGGTCGGCGGCGCGGCCGCGGCCGCGCCGTCCTCGTCGCCGTGGTGGCGGATGCGGACCGCTTCGATGCGGTTCTCGCGCACGGACTCCACGCGCAGCGAGTAGCCGTTGGCGCGCACCATGTCGCCGCGCTTGGGCAGCCGGCCCAGCTCACCGAAGACGAAGCCGCCAACCGAGTTGTAGGCGTCCGAGTCCACGGGCAGCTCGATGCGGTAGTCGTCGAGGTCGGTGATCGGCACGTGGCCGCGCACCCACCAGTCGCCGTTCGCCAGCCGGCGCACCCCGGCCACGGCGGGATCGGTCTCGTCGGCGATCTCGCCCACGACCTCCTCGACGATGTCCTCGACCGAGACGATGCCGGCCGTACGGCCGTACTCGTCGACGACCACGGCCAGGGACGCGCGCTCACGCTGGAGGTCGGCGAGCAGGTCGTCGAGTGGCTTGGTCTCGGGCACGATCAGCGCGTCCTTGACGCTGGCCTCTATCGACGCGGCGGACCCCTCCGACATCAGCCGCCGGGCCAGCGAGTTGTTGTGCACGATGCCCTTGATCCGGTCGGTGTTGCCCTCCTCGGTGACCACGAGGCGGGTGTGCCCGGAATCGACACACCGCCGCAACGCCGCTTCGGCGGTCTCCGACACGTCGACCGTAACCACGGCGGGGATCGGCGTCATCACCTGCCGCGCCTGCTGCTCGTGGAGGTGGAAGACCCCGGAGAGCATGCCCGCCTCGCCCGGGTCGAGCTTTCCCCCACTCTGG
The DNA here is from genome assembly GCA_038233455.1 of Solirubrobacterales bacterium. GTDB lineage: Bacteria > Actinomycetota > Thermoleophilia > Solirubrobacterales > Thermoleophilaceae > JAAYBF01. Next base: position 5,002 of record JBBSLY010000034.1, read on the forward strand.
CTGCGGGCGATGATCATCTTCAGGTCATCGGAGGAGGAGACCTCCTCGAACTCCGCCTTCGGGTCGACCCCGAGCGCCCGCAGCACGCCGTTCGAAGCGGTGTTGAGCGCCCAGATCAGCGGCTTGAACGTGACTCGGAAGGCCTCGAGCAGCCGTGCGCCGCGTCTGGCAGTGGCCTCCGCGTGGGTGATGGCGTAGATCTTCGGCACCTGCTCGCCGATGGTGATGTGCAGCGCGGTGGTGATGAGGTAGGCGAAGGCCAATGAGATGGCGAGCGTCACCCCGTGGGGCAGCGACTCGCCGAGCGCGCGCTCGGCCAGGCTCGCGATCGCCGGCTCGCCCATGAAGCCGATTCCCAGCGAGGCCATCGTGATGCCGAGCTGGCAGGCCGACAGGTACTCGTCGATGTGCTCGAGCTGAAAGCCGGCCAGCTTGGCGCCGCGAATCCCCTCCTCCTCGAGCTGCTCGAGCTTGCCGTCACGAGCGCGCACCAGGGCGAACTCCGCTGCGACAAAGAAGCCGTTCGCCGCCACCAGCACCAGCACTCCGAGCAGGAGCGCGACCTCGGTCACGCGGCACCCTCGGGCACCCGCTCCGGGCCTACGAAAGCCCTACTTCGAGGAGGATCTGGGTCGCTCATCCGAGGGACGGCGCAACGCTAGCAGAGGTCCGGGTCGCCCCGGACGCCTGCCCGGGACGCGTGAACGTGCGATCGTGGCATCCGTGCGGATCGTCTCGCTCGTCCCATCCTCCACCGAGATGCTGTTCGCCCTCGGCCTGGGCGAGAGCGTGGTCGGCGTGACCCACGAATGCGACCACCCGCCCGAGGCGGCGGAGCGCGAGCACCTGACCTCGAGCGTGATCGCTGCGGACCTCACGGCCGCCGAGATCGACGCGGCCGTGCGGCAGCGCACCGGGCGCGGCGAGGCCCTCTACGAGCTCGACGTGGAGCGGCTGAGCGCGCTCGAGCCCGACCTGATCGTCACCCAGGCGGTGTGCGCCGTGTGCGCGGTGTCCTTCGACGACGTGCAGGGCGTTGCAGCGCGACTGCCCGGCCCGCCCGACGTGCTCTCCCTCGACCCGACCACGCTCGGCGAGGTGCTGGCCGACGTTCCCCGGCTGGCAGCGGCTGCCGGGGCCGATGAGCAGGGCAGGGCGCTCGTCGAGGAGTGCGGACGGCGGATCGACGCGGTGGCCGAGGCCGTGGCGGGCGCCGAGCGCCCTCGGGTCGCGGCGCTCGAATGGCTCGACCCGGTATTCGTCGGCGGGCACTGGGTGCCCCAGATGATCGAGCTGGCCGGCGGTGAGGACGTGCTCGGCCTGGCGGGTGAGCGCTCGCGCGTCGCCGGGTGGGACGAGGTCGCGGCGGCGCGCCCCGAGGTGATTGTCTCGATGCCCTGCGGCTACGCCACCGACAGAGCTGCCGCCGAGACCCTGGGGGCGGGTGAGCGCCTGGCGGCGATCGGCGCGCGCGTCGCGGCCGTCGACGCCTCCGCGTTCTTCTCGCGCCCTGGACCCCGCCTGGTGGACGGGGTCGAGCTGCTGGCCCACCTCCTGCACTCCGACCTCGCTCCCGAGCCTCCCCCCGGCCGGTGCACCTGGCTTGACGTGGGCGACCAAATGCCGGTTACATAGCGGCGTGGGAGCGAAGCGAGCCGAGCGGCAGATCGTGGTGAAGGCAATACCGCAGCAGTGCTTCGACGCCCTGCTGGACTTCGAGAGCTACCCCGACTGGCAGGACACCGTGAAGGCCTGCGACATCCAGTCGCGCGACGGCAAGGGGCGCGGCCAGCGGGTGTGGTTCGAGATCGACGTGAAGGTCAAGCGGATCTCCTACACGCTCGACTACTCCTACGAGGAGCCGCACATGCTCACCTGGGACTTCGTGGACGGAGACGTGCGCGACATCGACGGCGAGTACGTGCTCGAGGATCGCGGGGACGGCACCACGCTCGCGACCTACGGGCTGCGGATCGACACGGGCGTGTGGGTGCCGGGCAAGATCGCCTCCGTGCTCAACGACCAGGTGATGCAGCGCTCGGTGGAGGACCTCAAGGCCCGGGTCGAGACCGCGGCCTGAGCGCCGGCCGAGCGTGGCTCCCCGCACGGTCCTGATCCTCCACTCCTCGGCGCAGCGCTACGGCTCCGACGCGCAGCTGCTGACCATCGCCCGGGGCCTCGATCCCGAGCGCTGGCGCCCGATCTGCGTGCTCCCCGAGCGGGGCGAGCTGGCGCCGGCGCTCGAGCAGGCCGGTGTCGAGGTCTTCGTGCACCCGCTGGCGGTGCTGCGCCGGGGACTCTTCTCGGCCGGGGGGCTGGCGCGGCTCGGGGGCGCGGTCGCGCGCGACAGACGGGTGCTGGGCCGGCTGGCCGCCGACCGCGAGGCTGCGCTCGTGCACTCCAACACCTCCGTGGTGCTCTCGGGCAGGGCGGTCGCCAAGCGCGCGGGCGCGGCTCACCTCGTCCACGTCCGTGAGATCTACGCCGGGTCCGCCGGGCGAGCGGGTGCCGCGCTGTGGCCCGCGATGCGCCGCCGCCTGCAGGCAGCCGGGGAGTTGGTCTGCATCTCGCACGCGGTCGCTCGCCAGTTCCCGGGTGCGGCCCGCGCGCGGGTGATCTACGACGGCCTGGCCCAAGCGCCCCCTCAACCCGACCGCGCCACCGCGCGCGCCGAGCTTGGGATCGCCGAGGGGCGATTCGTGGCAGCGCTCGTGGGCCGCGTGAGCGACTGGAAGGGCCAGGACGTGCTCATCCGGGCGCTCGGTCGCACGGAGCTGGTGGAGAACGGAACGATCGCGTTACTTGCGGGCGACGCCTACCCGGGCAATGAGGTCCACGAGCGCGAGCTGGTGGCGCTGGCCGGGCGCCTCGGCGTGACGGAGCGCGTCCTGCGCCTCGGGTTTCGCGCCGACGTGGGCACGGTGCTGGGTGCGGCAGACGTGCTCGTGGTCCCCTCCACCCGGCCGGAGCCGCTTGGGCTTGTGGCGATCGAGGGTGCGGCCGCCGGGCTGCCCGTGGTCGCCTCCGCACATGGAGGCGTGACCGAGGTCGTGCGCCACGGCAAGACCGGCCTGCTGGTTCCCCCGGGTGACCCGGCTGCGCTCGCCAGAGCGCTGCGCCACCTGGCGGACAACCCGGAGCTGGCTCGCCGCCTCGGGGAGGCCGGCCGCCGAGACGCGCGCGAGCGGTTCTCCGCCGAGCGCATGCTCGCCGAGCTGCAAGCCACCTACGACGAGGCGGCGCAGCGGACCTAGTACAGCGCGAGGGCGCGTGTCAGGACGCTGCGGAGCCCGACACCAGCACCGAGCCCACGAACGACACCACGCCGATCGCGCCCGCGATGGCCATCGGCACGAGCTCGGGCAGCCGCACGCGGTCGCGCAGGTCGAACATCACGAGAGCGGCCAGCGCGCCGCCGATCATCCCGCCGATGTGGCCGCCGATGGAGATGTTGGGGATAGTGAACGTGATGATCAGGTTCAGCCCGATCCAGAGGCCGAGGCCGCTCTCCATCGGGTTGATACCGCGGTTGCGCATGACCACCACGGCCGCGCCCATCAGACCGAACACGGCGCCCGACGCCCCGACCGTCGGTGCCAGCGGCTCGAGCAGCAGCGCGCCGAACGAGCCGGCCAGCAGCGATACGAAGTAGATCACCCCGAAGCGCAGCCTCCCCACCACGGGCTCGAGCAGCCCGCCGAGCACGTAGAGGGCGAACATGTTGAACAGCAGGTGGATGAAGTTCACGTGCAGGAAGCCGGCCGTGACGATCCGCCACAGCTCGCCGTTCTCGACGCCGAGGCGAGACACCGAGCCCTCGTTGAGCAGCGACGACCCGGAGAACCCGCCCCCGGCAGCGCTGGCGCCTCCCACGAAGGTGGCGAGCCCGATGATCGTGTTGAGGGCGATCAGGGCGTAGGTCAGCGTGGGCTCTGAGCCGGTGGAGATCGTCTTGACCTTCGTGGTCTGCTTGGAGCACTCCGGGCAGCGCATGCCCACCGAGGTGGAGGTCATGCAGTCCGGGCAGATCGGGCGGCCGCAGTTCGAGCACGAGACTCCGGTCTGCCGATCGGGGTGGCGGTAACAGGCCTCCATCGTCGCCGCAGGCTAGTGGGGCCGACAGCCGGGCCCGGAGCCCTGCGACTTAGGACCTATCCCGAGAGCCGGACCGACAGCACGGGCTTCTCGGTGGGCGCCTTGGCGCCGCCCGCGGCCTCGCGCGTGACCATCACGAGATCGGCCTCGCGCAGGTCCTCGGTCACCGCCGCCGCGCCGTCGCCGTCGGCGCCGACGTGAAAGAGCGACTGGGAGATCACCTCACCCTTGCGGCGTACCCACACCTGGTATATGGAGTCGCCCTCGAGCTCGGGCATGCCGTGCACGCGCAGAACCGCCCCGGTCCGGCGGCCCTCGGGCACCACCATGCTGCCACTGGCGGACGGCAGGCGGGTCTTGTCGACCTTGGCGACCAGGGCTTCGCGCGGGGGCTCGCCGTCCTGGCGGGCTCCGTCGAGCGCGTACAGCCCGGCCGCACCCCCGATGAAGCCCATCAGCAGGATCACCGACGCCCCAACCAGGGCCGCCGCCGGGCGCAGACCCGCGAAGGGCGTCGCCACCCCGCGCAGGCGTTTACGCGCACGCGCGAGCGCCCCCGGGCCACGGCCCTCGGCCGCGTCGCGTTCACGCACGCCGCGCTCGACCTCGGCCATCAACCCCTCCTTCAGCGAGGGCGGCGCAGGTACGGGATAGACCGACCGCGGCAGTGCGTCCACGGCGGGTCGCAGCCGCGCGACCTCGTCCTGGCAGACGGCGCACTGCTCGAGGTGGGCCTCGAAGCGCTGCTCCTCGACGTCCGACAGCGCGCGCAGGAGGTAGGCACCAGTGTCCTCTTCGTGCAGTTGATGGCGCTCGACGCTCATGACACCTTCTCCGCGAGGCGCTGCTTGAGCTTGGCGAGGCCAAGCCGCATCCGTCCCTTGACGGTCCCTATCGGCATCTCGAGCATCTCCGC
>JBBSLY010000035.1:0-9883 GCA_038233455.1 Solirubrobacterales bacterium
CCGAAACTGCTTCTCGAGCACGCCGTAGTAGCGCCGCGCCTTCTGCTTCTCGCGCAGCTGGACGCGGTACTCGGACTGGCGCGCGCGGCCGCGGCCGTGCTCGCCCGGCGGGTAGTTGCGCCGCTCGATGCCGCACTTGTCCGTCATGCAGCGCTCGCCCTTGAGGAAGAGCTTCATGCCCTCGCGGCGGCACTGCTTGCACTGGGCGCCGGTGTCGCGGGCCATCAGACGCGCCTGCGCTTTCGCGGACGGCAGCCGTTGTGTGCCTGGGGGGTCACGTCGCGGACCGTGGTGACCTCGAGTCCCGCGGCCTGCAGCGAGCGGATGGCGGTGTCTCGACCCGACCCCGGGCCCTTGACGTAGACCTCGACTTTCTCGAGGCCCTGCTCCATGCCCTTCTTGGCGGCGGCGTCGGCGGTGACCTGCGCCGCGAACGGAGTGGACTTGCGCGAGCCCTTGAAGCCGGCGCCACCCGCGGACTCCCAGGCGATCACGTTGCCGTCGCGGTCGGTGAGCGACACGATGGTGTTGTTGAAGCTCGTCTTGATGTGGGCCTGACCGAAGGGCACGTTCTTCTTTGGCTTGCGCCGGCCGCGGGAGCGTGCAGGCTTCTGGGCGGCCATCAGCCGATCTCCTCGGATGGGGCGCGGGATGTCGAGTTCCGGTGGGTCACTTGGTGACCTTCTTCTTGCCGGCCACCGACATGCGCTTGGGGCCCTTGCGGGTGCGACCGTTGGTCTTGGTGCGCTGGCCGTTGACGGGCAGCCCACGGCGGTGGCGCAGTCCCCGGTAGGCGCCGATCTCCATCAGGCGCTTGACGTGCGTGGAGCGCTCCCGTCGCAGGTCGCCCTCGACCGTGAGGTCTGTGTCGATCACCTCGCGCAGCTTGAGCACCTCGTCGTCGGTGAGGTCACGCACGTAGGTGTTCGGGTCGACGCCCGCCTTGGTCAGCGCGGCGAGCGATTGCGAGCGGCCAATGCCGAAGATGTAGGTCAGGCCGATCTCGACCCTCTTGTTGAGCGGGATGTTGATGCCGGAGATGCGTGCCATACGAGTCTTGTCAGCCCTGCCTTTGCTTGTGACGCGGGTTCGAGCAGATCACGAGCACCGCCCCGCCACGGCGGATTACCTTGCACTTCTCGCACATGGGCTTGACCGATGCTCGGACTTTCATCCGTTGAATCTACCTTCCGTATAGAGAGAACCGGCGCCCGGCCCAGGAGACGGCCACGCGCCAACCGGTGAGAATAGCAACCCGCGTTGCGACGCGGCCTTGCGCAGCAAGCGTCAGACCCGGGCCGCGGCCCGGCGCGGGGACGATGAGGCCCGTCCGTCTTCGTCGTGCCAGGGGGTGAGGATGCGCGGCCCGTCGGACGTGATCGCGACGGTGTGCTCGAAATGGGCGGCAAGCGAGCCGTCCTCGGAGTAGACGGCCCACTCGTCGCTGCCGATCCGGACCTCCTGGCCGCCCGCGTTGACCATCGGCTCGATCGCAAGCACCATCCCCTCCTCGAGCTCCGGCCCGGTATCCGGCCGGCCGAAGTTCGGGATCTGCGGGTCCTCGTGCATGTCGCGCCCGACCCCGTGACCCACGAGCGAGCGGATCACCGAGTAGCCGTCGGCCTCTACCCGTCGCTGCACGGTGGACGACACGTCGCCCAGGCGGTTGCCGGGGCGGCACTGCTCGACGGCCTCGAACAACGCGCCCTTGGTGCTCGCGAGCAGGCCGGCCGCCACGGCGCTCACCGGCCCGATCGGAAGCGTGACGGCGGCGTCGGCCACCCAGCCGTCGTGCTGCACGCCGATGTCGACCGAGAGGATGTCGCCGCGCTTGAGCTCATACGAGCCGGGAATGCCATGGACGACCATCGAGTTCGGCGACGCGCAGATCGACCCCGGGAATCCCCGGTAGCCCTTGAACACCGGCTCGGCGCCCTGCGAGCGGATGAACTTCTCGGCCGCGGAGTCCAGCTCGGCCGTTGTGACCCCGGCGCGGGCCTTCGAGCGCAGCAGCCGGTGGCAGCGGGCGACGATCCGACCCGACGCGGCGATGCTGTCGATCTCCTCCGGAGTCTTCCTGATGATCGCCATGCTCAGAGCTGCTCCTCCAAGCGCAGTGTGGCAAGCGTTGCGCGGATGTGCCCGTTGACCTCCTCGGGGGTGCGGGTCCCGTCGAAGCGGCGCAACAGCCCCTCCTTCTCATACAGCTCCACCAGCGGCTTGGTCTGGTCGTGGAAGACGTCGAGCCGGTGCCTGACGGTCTCGGCCTTGTCGTCGTCGCGCTGGACGAGGGACGAGCCATCCTGGTCGCAGAAGCCCTCGTTCTTGGGCGGGTCGAACTCGACGTGGTAGGTGTGGCCCTTGTCGCGGCAGACGCGCCGGCCCGACAGGCGGCGGATGACCTCCTCGTCGGGCGCGTCGATCAGCAGCGTCGCCGTCAGCCGCCGGCCGAGATTCTCGAGCGCGTCCTCGAGCTGCTCCGCCTGCCCCACAGTGCGCGGGAAGCCGTCGAGGACGAACCCGTCCCGGGCCTCGTCGCTGTCGATCCGGCCGAGCACGACCTGTGCGATCAGGTCGTCGGGCACCAGATCGCCGCGGTCCATGTACTCCTTGGCGGACTGCCCGAGCTCGGACTCCTCCTTGACCGCCGCGCGGAGGATGTCCCCCGTGGCGTAGTAGGGCAGGTCGAAGTCCGTGCGCAGCCGGTCCGCCTGGGTGCCCTTGCCGGCCCCGGGGGGGCCGAGCAGGATGAGGTTGAGCTCGCTCATATAGGGGGCGAGAGGCTACTGCCTGGCGCCCCACCGGCGATTCGTCGAATCACCAATGCGCCCGTAGAGCGGCGCGAGAAGCGAGCATGGCGAGGAAGAGGGGACCGACGTGTGCGTGAGCACACGAGGGCGCCGATGACAAAGCCAGGCGACGCTTAACGCGCCGCTCTACTTCAGGAAGCCTTCGTAGTTGCGCATCATCAACTGCGCCTCCAGCTGCTTCATCGTGTCGAGCGCCACGCCCACCACGATCAGGATCGAGGTGCCGCCGAAGAAGAAGTTGGCCGAGGTCTGGTTGATCAGGATCGTCGGCAGCGCGGCGACCGCGGCCAGGTAGAGCGCGCCCGGGAAGGTGAGCCGGGCCAGGATGCGGTCGAGGTACTCGGCGGTCGGCCGCCCGGGTCTGACCCCGGGGATGAAGCCGCCGTACTTCTTGAGGTTGTCGGCCTGCTCGACGGGGTTGAAGGTGACCGCCGTATAGAAGTAGGTGAACAGGATGATGAACACTGACTCGCCGACGATGTAGGCCCAGCCGTTCGGGGAGAAGAAGGCCGAGAAGTCACGCGCCCAGCTCGCCTGGGTCAGCTCCCCCACCGTGGGCGGGAAAGCCATCAGCGACGCCGCGAAGATCACCGGAATCACCCCGGCCATGTTCACGCGCAACGGCAGATAGGTCGAACCCCCGCCCGACATCCGCCGCCCCACCACGCGCTTGGCGTACTGCACCGGGATCCGGCGCTGGCCCTCCTGGACGAACACGATCGCCGCGATCACCCCCAGCGCGAGGAAGGGCATCATCACCACGAAGATCTGGTCGGGGCTGTTGAACCACGCTTGGATGCCGTTGGGCAGCCCCGACACGATGCTGGCGAAGATCATCAGCGAGATGCCGTTGCCGATGCCGCGCTGGGTGATCAGCTCGCCGAACCACATCAGCAGCACGCAGCCGGCGGTGAGCGTGGTCACGATCACGAACACCCGCCCGAAGGTGAAGTCGGTGACGACGTCCGAGCCGCCGGTGGAGAAGCTGCGAAAGAGAAAGACGTAGCCGATCGACTGGCTGAACGCGAGGCCGACGGTGAGGTAGCGGGTGTACTGGGTGATTTTCTGCTGGCCGACCTCGCCTTCCTTGCGCAGCTTCTCGAGCTGGGGCACGACCACGGTCATCAGCTGCAAGATGATCGAGGCGGTGATGTAGGGCATGATCCCGAGCGCGAAGATCGCGAAGCGCTGCAGGCTGCCCCCGGAGAAGAGGTTGAGGAAGCCGAGCACGTTGGAGCCGGTGAAGTTCTCGGAGATCTCCTTGACGGCATCGATGTTGATGCCGGGGGCCGGGATGTAGGCGCCGATGCGGTAGAGCATCAGCATGCCGGCCGTGAAGGCCAGCTTCTTGCGGATCTCGGGAACCCGGAACGCGCTCAGGAACGTCTTGAGCACGGGTTAGTCCCTGGACGTCGGCGAAACCGGTCCGGCCGCCGAGCCGCCGCCTTCGATCACCTGGGCGCTGCCGCCGGCCGCCTCGATCTTCTCGCTCGCTGAGGCCGAGAAGCCGTGCGCGTGAACGGTGAGGGCCTTGGTGATCTCGCCCCGTCCCAGGACCTTCACCGGCACGTCGCGGCGCGTCGCGAGCCCGACTGCGGACAGGCTCTCGGGTGTGACCTCGGCGCCTGAGTCGAAGCGGGCCTCGAGGTCGTCGAGGTTCACCGGCTGGGTGTGGGTGCGGAACTTCTCGAAGGGCATCGACTTCTTCATGTGCGGCCCGCGCAGCTTGCGCATCCGCACCTGGATCGGGTTCTGACCGCCTTCGAAGGCGACCCGGCTCTTCGCGCCCGAGCGCGCCCCGGCCCCCTTGTGGCCGCGGCCCGCGGTCTTGCCGTGACCCGAGCCCTCGCCGCGGCCCACGCGCTTGCGGCGCTTGGTCGAGCCCTTCGCCGGCTTGAGGTTGTGCAGGCCCTTCACGACTTGACCTCGAGCAGGTGGCGCACCGAGTGCAGCTGGCCGCGCAGCACATCGCCGTCGGGCCGCTCGACCTGCTTGCCGATGCGACCGAGACCCAGCGACTCGAGCGTCGCGCGCTGGCGCTTGGAGGAGCCGATGGGCGACTTCACCTGCGTGATCACGAGCTTTGAGGCCATCAGGCGGGAGCCTCCGCCGGCTCGGCGGCCGTCCCTGCACTCGGGGTCGGCTCCGGAGGCGAGCCGTCCACGCTCTCGGAGGGCAGCCTGTGCCCTCTCGCACCGCCGACCGGCGCGGGCCCCTCGTCGATGCCGAGGACCTGGGCCACGGAAAGGCCGCGCAGCTTGGCCACGTCCTCGGGCCGGCGCAGCTCGTAGAGGGCGGCCATCGTGGCCTTCACGAGGTTGATCGGGTTCTGGGAGCCGAGCGACTTCGACAGCACGTCGCTGATCCCGGCGAGCTCGAGCACGGCGCGCACGCCGCCCCCTGCGATCACCCCGGTGCCCTCGGAGGCCGGCTTGAGCAGCACTCGCGAGGCGGAGTGGACGCCGGTGACCTGGTGGGTGATGGTCGAGCCGTGCATCGGCACCTCGAACAGCTCACGGCGGGCGCGTTCGACGCCCTTCTGGATCGCGACGGGCACCTCGTTGGCCTTGCCGTAGCCGACGCCGACCTTCGACTTCTCGTCGCCGACGACCACGAGCGCGGTGAACGAGAACCGGCGGCCGCCCTTGACCACCTTGGCCACGCGGTTGATCTCGACCACGCGCTCCTCGAGGTCGCTGTCGCCGCGGCGCCCGCCCTGCTGTCTGTTGCTCTCTCTTGCCATCTCTCAGTCTCTGTCGAGGGTATCTAGAACCTCAGGCCGCCCTCGCGGGCGCCCTCGGCGAGCGCCTTCACGCGCCCGTGGAAGCGATAGCCGCCGCGATCGAACACGCAGCTCTCCACCCCGGCGGCCTTGGCCCGCTCGGCCAGCGTCTGGCCGGCCTTGGCGGCCTGCTCGGTGCGATCGAGCTCGCGCAGCTCGGCCTCGGTCCACGAAACCGCGGCCAGCGTGTGGCCGGCGTCGTCGTCGATCAGCTGGGCCACGACCCCGCGGTTGGAGCGAAACACCGACAGGCGCGGACAGCCCGCGCTGCCGCGGACCTTTGCGCGTACGCGCCGGCGCCGGCGCAGCCGGGAGGTTTGGCGCGTCTGAGCGCTCATGCCCGCTTGCCGACCTTGCGCACGACGTGCTCGTCGCGGTAGCGGATCCCCTTGCCCTTGTAGGGCTCGGGCGGGCGCTTGTCGCGAATCTGCGCGGCCACCTCACCCACGACCTGCTTCGAGATCCCCCGCACCACGACCTCGGTCGGGGCGGGCACCTCGAACTCGATCCCGTCGGGTGGCTCGACCGGAACCGGGTGCGAGTAGCCGAGCGCCAGCTCGAGGCTCTTGCCCTTGAGCTGGGCCCGGTAGCCGACGCCCTGGATCTGAAGGCGCTTCTCGTAGCCGTGGGTGACGCCGTGCACCATGTTGAAGATGAGGCTGCGGGTGAGGCCGTGCAGCGCCCGGTGCTCGCCACGATCGGACGGGCGCGACACGAGCACCTCGCCATCTGACTGCTCGATCTTCAGATCGCGGTTAACGCGCTCGGAGAGCTCGCCTTTGGGCCCGGCCACGCGCACGAGCTGGGGCTCGACCACCACGGTCACGCCCTCGGGCACGGGAATGGGCTGCTTTCCGATCCGGCTCATCGGCTCACCAGACCCTCGCGACCAGCTCGCCGCCCACGCCGCTGCGGCGCGCGTCGTGGCCGGTCATGACGCCGCGTGAGGTGGAGACGATCGTGGTGCCCATGCCGCCCTGGACCTTGGGCACCTCGTCGGCGGCCACGTAGCGGCGTCGGCCGGGCTTGGAGACCCGCTGCAGGCCCATGATCACGGGCGTGCGGTCCTCGGTGTACTTGAGCGTCACGCGCAGCTCCTGGCCCACTCGCCCCTGCTCGACCCCATAGCTCTCGACATAGCCCTGCTCGGTGAGGATGCGGGCCATCTCGATCTTGAGCTTCGAGGCCGGGATCACGGCGTCGTCGTGATCGGCCTGGAGGCCGTTGCGGATGCGAGTCAGGAAGTCTGCGATCGGATCGGTCATTACCAGCTGCTCTTGGTCAGCCCGGGGATGTGGCCCTCGTGGGCGTGGTCGCGCAGGCAGATCCGGCACAGGCCGAACTTGCGCAGGTACGCACGCGAGCGACCGCACTTGCGGCAGCGGTTGTAGCCGCGGGTCTTGAACTTGGGCGTGCGCTGCTGGCGCACTTTCTGTGAGGTCTTTGCCATCTACTCGCTCCCTTCCTGTGTCTCTTGGGCGCCCTCGCCCTCGCCCTCCTCCGGGCGCTCGGGCTTCTCGTAGGCCTCGGGGTTCTCCTCCTTGAGCTGCTCGAGCGCCGCCTGTTCGGCCTCGGCGCGCAGGCGCGCCTCCTCGTGGCGACGTTCCTCCTCCTCGGCGTCCGCGGCGGCATCGGCCTGTCCGGGGCGACCCTCCTCGGCGAAGGGCATCCCGAGGGCCAGCAGCAGCGCGAAGCCCTCCTCGTCGGTCTTCGCCGTGGTGGCGATGGTGATGTCGAGGCCGCGCACCTGGTCGATCGAGTCGTAGTCGATCTCGGGAAAGATGATCTGCTCGCGCACGCCCATCGTCCAGTTGCCCCGCCCGTCGAAGGAGCGCGGGTTCAGCCCGCGGAAGTCGCGGATCCGGGGGATGGCGATCGACATCAGCCGATCGAGGAACTCCCACATGCGCGCGTCGCGGAGCGTGACCGAGAGGCCGACAGGCATCTCCTCGCGCAGCTTGAAGGCGGCGATCGATTTGCGAGCGCGGCGCACGTTGGGCTTCTGACCGGCGATCGTGGCCAGCTGCTCCTGCGCGGCCTCGAGCATCTTGGAGTCCTGCTTGGCCTCGCCCACGCCCATGTTGAGGACGACCTTCGCGACGCGCGGGACCTCCATCGGGTTCGCGTAGCCGAAGCGCTCCTGGAGCGCGGGGACGATCTCGTCGGCGTAGCGGGTCTTCATCCGCGGCTGCACCGCAGCCTCCATGACCGCCATCAGTCGATCTCCGTTCCGGACTTCTTCGACACACGCACCCGCCGGCCGCCCTCGCGCTTGATCCCCACCCGGCTCGGGTCGCCGGTCTTGGGGTCGAGCAGCATCACGTTGGAGACGTGGACGGGCCCCTCGACCTCGATCACGCCCCCGATCTCCTGAGCGCGCTGGGTGTCGCGCAGCGAGGTCGGGCGCTGGTGGCGCTTCTGGATCGCGACGCCCTCCACGTACACGCGCCCGCGCACCGGCTCGGTGCGCAATACGCGGCCGGTCTTGCCCCGATCCTTGCCGGAGATCACCTTGACCATGTCGTCCTTTCGGACCTTCATGCTCGCCGCCATCACAGGACCTCCGGGGCGAGGGACACGATCTTCATGAAGTTGCGGTCGCGCAGCTCGCGGGCGACCGGGCCGAAGATGCGCGTGCCGCGCGGGTTGTTGGCGGCGTCGAGCAGCACGGCAGCATTCTCGTCGAAGGAGATGTAGGTGCCGTCGTCACGCCCGAACTCCTTGCGAGTGCGCACGATCACGGCCTTCACGACCTCGCCCTTCTTGACCGAGCCGTGCGGAATGGCCTGCTTCACGGTCGCCGTGATCACGTCGCCGACACCGCCGTAGCGGCGCTTCGAGCCGCCGGAAACCCGGATGCAGAGGATCTCCCTGGCACCTGTGTTGTCGGCCACGCGCAGCCGCGACTCCTGCTGGATCATCGGGCTACCGTGCCCTCTCGACCACTTCGACCAGCCGCCAGCGCTTGGTCCGAGAGAGCGGGCGGCTCTCCACGACCTTCACCGTGTCGCCGGCGTGGGCGTCGTTTGACTCGTCGTGGGCGTGCAGGGTGGACGTCGTGCGCACGATCTTGCCGTAGGTGCGGTGCTGGCGGGCGAGGTCGATCCGCACGGAGATCGTCTTGTCGCCCTTGTCGGAGACCACCACGCCCTGGCGCTCGCGCGGGCGCCCGGTGCCGGTCCGCTCCGCGGGCGGAGTGCCCTCGCCGGCGGGTGCGCCACGGCGCTTCTCGCGGCGCGAGGCGCGCCAGCGCCGGCGCGAGGCGGCATTCTGGCGCCGGCGCTCCTTGCGTTCGGCGGCGCGCTCCTCGATCGTCATCGCGGGCCGGGCCTCGCCGCTGTGGGTCGAGCGCCCGCGCGCGCGGCGCTCCTTGGGCGAAAGCTGCTCCTCGGGCTCGGCCGGTGCCTCCGGGGCCGCGGCCTCTGCGGCAGGGGCCTGCGATCCGGGCTCCTCCGGGACTTGTTCCTGCGCTGCCTGGTCCTCTGGTGTCTCTTCGGTCACGTCTCTGTCCTCTGTCATTGCGCTGCCTTCTGCCTGCGGAGCTCGGCTGCGACGTCAAGGCCCCGCTGGCGGGCGATCGTCAGCCCCCGAGCCAGGTCCTTCTTCGCGCCCTTCATCCCCGCGGTGTTCTCGAGCTGTCCGGTCGCGTGCTGGAAGCGCAGGTTGAACAGCTCCTGGCGCGACCTGTCGACGAACTCGACGAGTTGCGGGTCATCCAGATTGTGCACATCGACGCCCCTCACTGCGTGCCGACCCCCTCACGCTGCACGAACTTCGTCTTGATCGGCAGCTTGTGGCCGGCCAGGCGCATGGCCTCGCGGGCCAGGTCCTCCGGCACGCCGGAGAGCTCGAACATGACCCGTCCGGGCTTGACCACGGCCACCCAGCCCTCGGGGGAGCCCTTGCCCGAGCCCATGCGGGTCTCCGCCGGCTTCTTGGTCACGGGCTTGTCGGGGAAGATGTTGATCCAGACCTTGCCGCCGCGCTTGATCTTGCGGGTCATGGCGATTCGGGCCGCCTCGATCTGGCGGTTGGTGACCCAGCCGCGGTCGAGGGCCTTGAGCCCGTACTCGCCGAACTCCACGGTGGTCCCGCCCTTCGCGAAGCCGGCCCGCCGGCCACGGTGCTGCTTGCGGTGCTTGACGCGCTTGGGAGAGAGCATCAGCCTCCACCCCCTCGTGGGCCGCGCCCGCCACCCGGCGAGCCTCCGCGTGCGCCCTGGCCGCCGCGGCCGCCGCGGCCGCCGCCGCCCTGACCGCCCCGCCCGCCGGGGCCGCCGCCACCGCGCCCG